>JAKITW010000034.1 GCA_021647905.1 Desulfobacterales bacterium
TCGGTGTTCAGATAAATAACGCGCTTATTGCTGAAATAAAAACACTGAAATGCGGCCAGCGCACTGACCTTGGTACCGCAGGTCACATTGAGGGTCAGATCGTAATCATCCGGGGTATTATCAATAAGGTGATGTCCCCATATCATTGACGCAACGCTGGGTAGGCCAGCAGTTCAGAGAACGTCCACCGATGATCCGCCACGTTCGCCGCCATGGCCGGTGTTTTGGGCCTGAAGATCCGATCCTCGCCACGACTGAGCGTCTCGTGGGGACGAATCAAATTGTAGCAGGCCACGCAGATGGCGAATTTGGCCTTGAGCCAGCGCATCGAACGGGCAACAGTCGGCGCCTTGCGCGCCAGATGGGCGTCCCACAACCGCCAGTCCAGATTGGAACGTTCGATATACGCGGTGTTGATCGTCTGGCTGGGCGATTTCGCCAACCGTGCGAGGATGTGCTGCTCACTCCCGTGGACCACTTTACGATCAACCTTGATCACCCGTCCACCCTGGCGCGTCTTATGAACCGTGGCGTAAGCCAGATCCGCATCAATGACCGGCTCCGGACTTCGGGGCCGCCCGGGTTTGCCCGTCGGCGCCGGCGTGACCAGTTCGTGAAACAACTCTCCCAGGACTGTACCGTAATGAAGCAGTTCATCCGAGACAAACAAGGGCTTGCCTTGACAGCGGGCTGTCAAATCCTTCAGCATCCGCCGGGCATCGTCCAATTCGCGCCCGCCAATCCAGAACGTAATCAGCAGACGCGTGGGGGCGTCGATGGCTGTCCAGATCCACGTCCGCCCGTACTGGCCCTCGATGTCTTCGGCACTGCCAGTATTTTTCTTTTTTTTACAAAGGTCCACAGCTCGTCGAGCTGGGTCTCGGTCAATTCTAGCGAGGTTAGAAGGCCGGAGAGCACTCTGGCACAATGCTCGCCGGCCCGTAGAATGACCCGGTTGACCGTGTCTTTGTCCAGTCCCAGCAAGCGTGCGGTGGCTCGCACGCCAACCCCCTCGGCCGCGTGGTGGATAATCTGTCGGATGGTCTCGACCGGAAGATGCAGGCCAAACAGAGCACTGGCCCGGGTGGCGGAAAAGCGCTTGCCGCAGGTGCGGCAGTAAAGCAAGGTGCGGCTTTTGTCCTTGCCATACTTGCCGCGAATGGAGATGTTGCCCTGATCGCGCAGACCGTAATCCTTGCATTGTTCGTTGGGACAGAAACATTGTTCAAGCTCGCTCATAGATTGCCTCCGACGAAAAAATGGAAAATTGAATTCGACCAAGACAATATACTGTGAGTCGGAACTAAATGTCAACCATTTGGGGACATCACCACGAAGTGGCGCACCGTATAAAATGGCCAATGTTGAGCTAATTGTTAGAGGCTTATGCCTCATAATATGTATCCCAGCCAAAACTACATGCACTAGACATGAAGTTATTTAGTTTGTTTTTAATATTGATTGCAGATTGCTGTGATGTGCATATAAAAAATGCCCGTGGGCTATACGGTCTAAATCTTATTGCAAATACTGAGCCGTTTTTTACAATCGCATTTTTAAGATCTTGTGCACGATGTTTTATTTGTGATTCATGTGAACTGTTCATGTTCATATGATGATAAATTACACAAGCATCCTTATTTTTAAACAACTCCATTACTTCTGAATAATATGCGTATTTTCCTGATTTAACTTGATGTAAATTAGGTATGCTCTGTATCTCTAAACCATTATCAGGATCTAGAAAAATAATATTACAGTTTTTTACAGTAGTTACTGCATTTTGTAGCCATTTTAATCGACCATTTCTACGTGCCAACCTAGCCGCATGTGTTTGGCCAGGGGATGTAATGTGAAAATCTAATTCGTCGGCATAATAAACAGTATTGTTAGGAAGCAAGCATAATGACTCGAGTTTCGAGATTGATCTATCAACCGCTACAACATGTGATAGCTTATGGACTAAATCATTATCGCAAGCTTTATAATCGTTGTTATACAAATAATCTATATGCCTTCCATCGCCATTATGTGACTCATCAGGAAACTTATACCAAACAACACCGATTTTGTTTTCTGGCTTTACAAAGACAGATCGCAGCAATGAAAATTTACCAAAGTCCCCTACATCGCCAGCATATCTATCTTGCATTTTTTTGCCTCTATCGTAAAGCTGAGTGTCGCGGCCAATGAGTTTGCCGCGACAGCGCCGCCACGCTTCACCGCGTCCACTCAAGCGCCTGGTGTACGCCCGGCATGGGCGTGATCTTATGGGGTGTAAGTCCCCTGTATGTGAACCTTGTTACTGTCGTGATGACAGGAACATAAATACTAGCCGAAGGCAAGGGCGTTCCCGTGAGGGTTCGTCTGAAGGGCCGCAGGCCATGAGCCGCCAGGCGAAAGCGACCTTCGGGAGCGGTAACCCTCTGTGTCAATGTAAGTGAGACACCTACCCCTCAATAAATTAGTGTAGGGCGGTAGGAGATTTCACGTCATGAAAAACGAAACAAAACTTCAAACTGAATCAAAATCCATGGTTGATAATACACCAGCAAAGGTAGTGAGCATATCGAAGCCGCCGGACCCCGAAGTGCCCGAGAAAAAACCACGACGGCGTTTTACGACGGCCTACAAGCTCCGCATCTTAAAAGAATATGATGCATGTACGAAGCCCGGCACCTTTCAAGCCCTCTACTCCATGATTTCAGACTCCAGGAACCAATGGGGCCTCCCGAGTTCTACGACATATCTCTTTCTGCATGCCACGGCCTGAGGACTCCGGCGGATCTTCACATCCAAGCCATAATGGATGTTCTTGTATTGCCTTCGGCGTACGTTAAAACCCTCGGCATCCGCAATACTCATTTCGAAGCTGTACCAGCACTTCAGGGAGCGCGATCTCCCCTACGGCCTACAGAATACCCTGTGTACGCTTCACCTGTCTTGTTCGCCCACATAACTGCTGATGGGGCTCCGCCACAGGTGCAACACTCGGTACGGGTGGGTGGCTAACCCTTTCCCTACGGGGACTTGCACCCCGTCAGATATGCCGAGCTTTCCTCGGCGCGATAACCTCACCAATCACAGGGGTAAGGCACCGGCAATCCGATACATCTTTCTTGGGCCCGGAAGAGGGGAGGGCACTAGCCGGTTACCCGGGCCACCAGCGCGGCCATGTCCCTGCGAATTTTTTCATATTGACCCTTATTCAGGCCCGCGCCCAGGGCCACGGTTTCGGCCATCTCGGCAGTCAGAAAATCATCTGGCCCGTGGGCATCGGCATTCACCGCCAGCATGGCCCCGGCTGCCAGGGCCAGCCGGGCCACGTGGCCGTTGGTCAGGCAATGGCCCTTGCGGCCGGAGAGTTCGAGGAAAATGCCCTTTTCCGCGGCCAGTTCCGCCTCTTCCGGGGTGATCAACCCGGGGTGGGCCAGGATATCGACGCCTGCCTCAAGCGCGGCCCGGTTGGTGCCCGGCGCCACCGGTTCCACCACGGTCTCGCCGTGGCCCACCACGATCAGGGCCCCCAGTTCCCGGGCCTTTTTTGTTAATTCGGCGAACAGGCCGGGCGGGACATGGGTCAGCTCGATCCCTGGAATCAGCCTGGTCCTTGAGAAGGGATTCAGGGTCTCGGCCGCCCGGATGATCCGGGGAATAATGAAATCCAGGTTCGAGGCATCGGCATGGTCGGTGATCGCCACCGCCTCATAGCCCAACACCTCGACCCGGCGCAGATGCTCGGCCGGCACCAGTTCGCCGTCACTGAAAAAGGAATGGGTGTGCAGATCAATCATTGTAGTAACCCCTTGTTTGTAAAACGTGAAAAGTGAACTGTGAAAAGTAACGGATTACCATCCCGGCGTTATTACGTCCAATGACTTTTCACTTTTTACATTTCACGATTATAAAAGTTTCCCCCGCAACGAATGCAGGCAGGCCTCCTCGATTTGGACCATCCGGATCTCACCCGGGGCCGGCAACTGATCCGGGGCCGGGAAATTAACGATCTGGTTGGTTCCGGTCCTGCCGCTCCACTGCCCCCGGTGGCCCTTGCCCGGCCCCTCGATCATTACCTCCATCCGGCTGCCGACATATCGGCGGTTCACCTCCTGGCTGATCTCGTTCTGCCGGGCCTGGAGCCGGGCCAATCGTTCCCCCTTGACCTCCTCGTCCACCTTGTTGTCAAAACCAGCGGATCTGGCCCCGGGCCGGTCCGAATACTTGAAGGAAAAGGCGCCATGGTAGCGTACTTTTTCGAGCAGCTCCATGGTGGCCTCGAAATCCGCGTCCGTCTCGCCCGGAAACCCGACGATAATGTCGGTGGTCAGGGCCAGGTCCGGCCGGGCCCGGCGCAGGGCCGCCACCCGCTCCAGGTAGGTCTCAATGGTATATTTCCGGTTCATTTTTTTCAGGATCCGGTTGGCGCCTGACTGCACCGGCAGATGAAAATGGGGACAGAGGATGTTGATCTCGATAAAACAGCGGATCAACTCGTCGGACAGATCCTTGGGGTTGGAGGTGGTAAAACGGAGCCGCTTGAGGCCCTTGGTCCCGGCCACCGCGGCCAGCAGTTCCGGAAAACGGATATGTTCGTTTCCCTTGTCCAGCCCGTATGAGTTGACGTTCTGGCCGAGCAGGGTGATCTCCCGGATACCATTGTCAACCAGGACCCGGACCTCGGCCAGGATATCGGCCGGGTCCCTGCTCACCTCCCGGCCCCGGGTAAAGGGCACCACGCAGTAGGTGCAGAAGTTGTTGCATCCCTGCATGATGGTGACGAATTTTTTAAAAAGACGCTCCCTGGGCGAAAAAACCGGGCTATCGGGGAGCGGGGAGGGGAGGTGGCGGGGGATGACAAAGGATTTTGACAGATCGATCGCCACCCGGGGTCCTTTGTTCTCCTCCACCTCCCTGACCAGTCCGGGCAGTTGGTAGATGTTCTGGGTGCCCACCACGATATCCACCTGGGGCATCCGGGCCGGCAGTTTTTCTCCTTCCTGCTGGGCCACGCAGCCGGCAACGGTGACGATCAGGGACGGTTTTTTCTGCTTGTACTTCTTCAGCCGGCCCAACAGGCTGTAGACCTTCTGCTCGGCCTTGGCCCGGATGGAGCAGGTGTTCACCACCACCAGGTCGGCCTGGTCCAGGTCCCGGGTCGGCAGGTAGTCGGCCCGGCCCAGGAGCTGGCCGATGATCTCCGAGTCGCGCTCGTTCATCTGGCAGCCGAAGGTTTCGATATATGCGTATTTTTTCAATTTCATTTATTGTCGGTCTCGCAACAACCCGCTCGACGGACGTGATTCGTCTTGTAACTTGTTGATTTTATTGGGTGGCATTTGAAGCCTTTCGGGTTGTTACGAGTTCATCATTTATTGCTGAATTCGTAAAAACTAAAATCAGATTTTTTGCGGGGTCATTGATTGTCCGCCATTTCATGGCCCAGGACCCCGGTGGCCCAGTCCAGTCTGGACAGAGCGATATTAAACTCGTACAGGGCATTATAGTTGTTGGTCCGGGCCCGGGTCAGCAGGGTCTGGGCATCCAGGACATCGGTCGAGGTGTTCAGCTGCGCCTGGTAGCGGGACTCATTGATCCGGAAGTTTTCCTCAGCCTGCTGCACGGCCTTGGCAGTGACCGCGATATTGGCCCGGGCCTGCTCCAGTCCAAGAAAGGCCTCGCGCAGCTCCAGGGTGACCCGGTCCTTGATCCGGGCGAGCGCCTCCTGGGCCTGCATCGTCTGGAACCGGGCCTCGGCCACCTTGTCATCGGACTGGCCCCAGGCAAAAAAGCGCCATTCCAGGGTGGCCTGGGCCTGTTTTACCTCGCTCGGTCCCAACGGGTAGGAGACAGCCCCCGGGGTATCGCCCTGTTTCAGATAGGTGGCCGCCAGGGAGAGGGAGGGCAGGTATGAAGCCCGGGCCAGGATGACATTCTTATCGGCCTGGGCGTGGATGAGTTCTCCCTCTTTAATCTCCGGCCGCATCGCCAAGGCCTGTTTGAGTACATCTTCCCAGACCACCCGGCGATCCGGATGGCGGAGAACATCTGCCAACGCAACCGGGAAGCGCACCTCGTTGCCCATCAGCAGGTTGAGGTCGGCCCGGGCCATGGCCGCTCTGTTTTCCGCCTGGCGAAGGTCCTGACGGCCCTGGGCCAGGAGCACCTCGCTGGTCAAGAGATCGTTCTTGGGGATCAGCCCGGCATCAAAAAAGGCCTGGGAATCCCGGCAATGTGATTCCAGACGGGCAATGGCCTGTCGGGCCACCTCAACCAGTTTGTCGCTCTTTAAAACCCCGAAATATGCGCTGTTAACGGCGAATACCAGGTCGTTCACCGTTTTGACCATATTGGTGTCTGCCGCCTGTTTTCGCAGTTTTCCCAGGTCCACGGCGGTTACCAGGGCCTTACCCTGGTACAGCGGCTGGGATACCGTGACCGAATAGCTGTAATAGTTCTCAGTGACGATGGTGACATCCGGCTGACGCTTGTAGTCGTAGCGGGCGGAAAAAGAGGGCAGAAGATTCTTTTCCGCGCCGGCCAGCGCTGCTTCACTGGCCTTCTGCCCGGCCTCGGCCATGGTGATCGCCGGATTGTTCCGCAACACGGCCCGCACACAGTCGGCAAGGGTCAGGATCTCGACCGCCTCGGTCGCGGCCGCTGGTCTGGAACCAGGGACAAGCCAGCAGCAGACAATGACAAAAAAGATGATTGTTGCTTTCATCGAAGACCTCGTTCACGGTTTTCAAGGGTTAAGGGTAAGGGCAGGGCGCAACTCCGCCAGGAGAAGGGCAAGCTCCTGCTCCTGTTCAGGGGGAAAAGAGATTTCCACCGCGCCTTCCCGGCCATCAAGGGTTGTCAGGATCGCCAGGCCGTCATAGCCTTCAAGAATGTATTTAAGGAAATGAATCCGTTGCGGCGCAATCCGCAGCCGTAATTTTGAACAGTTACGTGTCATCAGGTAGTTACCACAAAAAAACCGGCGACCGGCAGTAAACATTCAGTAAACCCTCTTCCGGTCCAACCTCAAACGTACGGGGTTTACCGAAACCTTACGACCGGCAAGCGAGCCGCCGGTCAGACCGAGAGACTGGCGTCAATTTCGCCGATCAGCTCCTGGTTGGCCTGCAGGCGGGGTTCCACCACCTGCCGGAGGAATTCTTCGGTCTGGGCCGCGGCCCGGCCGGTGAACTGCTGGTAATCATTGATCAGGGCTTCCAACTCGTCCCGGTCAAAGGGGATCCGCTTATCGGTTGCCAACCGCTCGACAAGGTCATTATCCAATCCCTGTTCCTTGACAACCCGGCCGGCATCCACGGAATGAACCTTGATCAGCTCGTGCATCTCCTGTCGGCTCTTGCCGCGCTCCACACTGGCCATCAGGATCTTCTCAGTGGCCATAAAGGGGAGTTCCTGACGAAGATGCCGCTCGATCTGTTTCGGAAAAACAACCATATCGCTGGTGATGTTCAGGTAGAGCTTCAGGATGGCATCAGTGAGCAGAAAGGCCTGGGGGATATCCATTCTGCGGATGGCCGAGTCATCCAGGGTCCGCTCAAACCATTGGTTGGCACAGGTGGCGCTGAAGTTGGCCGTGAGGCCCATCAACTTGCGGGCCAGGCCGGTCATCCGCTCGGAGCGCATGGGATTGCGTTTATAGGCCATGGCTGAACTGCCGACCTGCTGCCTGGCAAATGGCTCCTCCTGGACCTTGAGGTTGGAGAGCAGCCGCAGGTCCACGGCAAACTTATGGGCCGAGGCGCCGATCCCGGCCAGGGTCTCACTGGTTTTCATGTCCAGCTTGCGGGGGTAGGTCTGACCGGTAACCGGAAAAACATTTGTAAATCCAAGCTTTTGAGCAACAAGATCGTCCAATTGCCGCACCTTGGCGTCATCACCCTTGAACAGCTCGATAAAGGTGGCCTGGGTGCCCACCGTACCCTTGGCGCCGCGGGCCTTGACCTGGCTTTCCAGGAACTCGATGGCATCGAGATCCATCAGCAGGTCCTGGATATAGAGGGTGTTCCTTTTGCCGACCGTGGTCGGCTGGGCCGGCTGGTAATGGGTAAAGCCCAGGGTGGCCAGGTCCTTATGCCGGCCACAGAAGCGGGCCAGGTTGGCGATCACGTTGATTAAGGCTTTTTTAATGAAGGCCAGGGCCTGTTTCTGGATGATCAGGTCGGTGTTGCAGACCACGAACTGGGAAGTGGCGCCGAGATGGATGATCCCCTCGGCCTTGGGACAGGCCAGGCCATAGGTGAACACATGGGCCATCACGTCGTGGCGGATCTCTTTTTCCTTGCGGCCGGCGGTCTCAAAGTCTATGTCCGTGATATGGGCCCGCAACTGGTCGAGCATCTCCGGGGTGATGATATTGGTAAGCCCCAGCTCGTACTGGGCCTCGGCCAGGGCAACCCAGCAGCGCCGCCAGTTCTCGATCCGGAACTGTTCGGAAAACAGTTTCTGCATCTCCGGGCTGGTATAGCGGCTCACCAGCGGTTCCTGATAAATAGTGCGATCCATGTGTCCCTCAAAAAGTCTGGTTTCACCGCGTACTCAGCGGTAAATATCTTTTATATGAAAGTTTGTCGGTCTCGCAACAACTCGCTCGACGGACGTGATTCGTCTTGTAACTTGTTGATTTTATTGGGTGGCATTTGAAGCCTTTCGGGTTGTTACGAGTTCATCAAAGTTTCTCTCATGAGACAATTGGTTATCTGGGGGTCAGCATTCAAGAATGCATCAAATTGCCAATGTCGCATAATGTATATTATGAATAGTTTTGTTTATCTTGTTTCAATAACCATATCCTGGGCAATGAGTTCCCACCTTTTCCGGCCGCGGAACTCGTTCAACCGCAGCCGGAACGCCAGATCGACCTCTTTTTCCCGTAAGGTTGCGGCCATGTCGCTGAAACCGAAAGCAATGCCCTGCCGGCTCATGTTGTCGGCCCGGACCACAAAGCGAAGATGATCCTGGCCCGGGCCCACCACCTGGAGATCCGTGAGGCGGCATCCCTTGACAACAAAGACCGGTTCAGGGTTTCCACGCCCGAACGGAAACAGTTTAATATAATTGCTCAGAAAGGACTCGACAAATAATTCCTGGAAATTCAAATGGGCGTCGATCCATAGCCTGGGAACAAGGAGTTCCGGGTTTACCTGGATCGATATCTGCCTTTCAAAATCTTTTTTAAATATTTCAAGATGTTGCGTGTTTATCTGCACCCCGGCCGCCCCGGCATGACCGCCGAACCGAACTAAGTGCTCCTGATTGCAGGCGCAGAGCAGTTGATGGAGATCGACATCAGGCACTGACCGGGCCGACCCCTTGGCCAGATCACCGTCCACCGCAAAAAGTATGCACGGCCGCCAGAACTGTTCGGCCAGCCGGGCGGCGGTGATCCCGATCACCCCGGGATGCCATCCTTGGCCCCAGAGCACCAGCCCGCGGCGGCCCTGCCTTACCTCTTCACCGGCCAGGGCCAGGGCCTGTTCATGGACTTGGGCCTCTATTTCCCTGCGTTGCTGGTTGGTGTTCTCCAGGGTCCTTGCCAGGGAGCGCGCCTGTTCCGGGTCCTCGGTCAACAAGAGATCAATTGCTGTCTCCGGACTCCCTACCCTGCCGGCGGCATTGATCCGCGGACTGATCCGAAAGGATATGTCTTCAACGGTGATACCCCTGGCGCCGATATTTGCCAGCTCGAACAATGCGTTCAGGCCCGGGCCAAGAGCTGCGTCTCCTTTCTTCTGGTTTATCACCTCCAGACCGGCGCGGACAAATACCCGGTTCACCCCGGTCAGGGAGACGACGTCGGCAATGGTGCCCAGGGCCACAAGGTCAAGAAATGTTTTCAGATTGGGGATTTTTTTTGTTTCGGGCCAAAACCCCTGTTCGACCAGATGGCTGCGTAATCCCATGCAATAATAAAAAGCAACCCCGACCCCGGCCAGGTTCTTGTCCGGAAACGGGCAGCCCGGCTGCAGGGGGTTGATCAGCGCATCGGCCGGCGGCAGGTGTGGCAACGGCAGGTGGTGGTCGGTGATGACCACCAGAAACCCCAGTTCCCGGGCAAGGGTCACCTCGGCAATACTTGTGATTCCGCAATCAACCGTGACCAGGACCCCGGCAACACCATGCTGTTTCATGGCCCGGGCGTGGAGTTTGCGGATCGCCTGCTGGTTGAGACCATACCCTTCGGTCAGTCGATCCGGTTGATACGGGGTCACCGCCAGGCCCAGGAGGCGAAGGAAGCGGACCAGCAGAGCGGTTGCGGTAATACCGTCAACATCGTAATCACCATACACGGTGACCGGCATTTTTTGTGATAATGCCTGTTCAATAACCGCAACCCCCTGGTTCATCCCCAGGAGAGACCGGGGTGGAGGCAGCTGGGCAAATGTCGGCCCGAGAAAGGCCCTGGCGGAATCTTCACCGGCGATCCCCCGCTGGAGAAGCAGCCGGGCAATGTCCGGCGGAATCGCCAGGCCACTGGCCATTGCCCGGCAGGCTGCCTCGTTAAACGGTCTGAAACACCATGTCTTTGCCGGTCCGGATCGAGTCATTGATGATGGTTTCCCCCTTTCTGTCCCAGGATTCTGCTGCCCAGGATAATGTACTGGAACCCGGAAAGCAGGGTGAAAAAAATCACCAGGATGACGAGATGATTATGGAGATGCCAGTAGGTGCCGACAAATTCCTTGCCCATGAAAAAACTCACGGTCACCAACTGGAAAAAGGTGGTCATCTTGCCGAGCATGGTCGGCTTGATGTCAGGAGAGAGCCCGTTGAGCATCAGCACCCCGATCCCGCCCAGGATAATGATGTCCCGGCTGACAATGACCACCGCCACCCAGCCGGGCAGCCGGCCGAGAACGGCCAGGGTCACGCAGGAGGTGACCAGCAGGAGCTTGTCGGCAATGGGATCGAGCCGGGCGCCGAATTCGGTTTTCTGATCGAGCAGCCGGGCCAGGAGGCCGTCCAGACCATCGCCGATTCCAGCGGTGACAAAGACCAGCAGGCCGAGATCATATCTTCCATCGAGCAGAAAAATAACCAGCAGCGGGACCAGAAGAATCCGGATAATGGTAATGATATTCGGGATGTTCATCACCATCCGCCCCCTGCTATATGCGGCGCTTTCCGAGAAAGGCGTTAATCCGGGTGAATATTTCTTTTGTTTTTTGCGGAGAAAACCAGTTGATCTCCGGGTCGCGTTTAAACCAGGTATACTGTCTCTTGGCGTATTGCCTGGTATCCCGGGCCAGCTGCCGGATTGTTTCATCCCAGGTCCGGTGGCCGGCAAGGTATCGGACCATATGGAGATAGCCGATGGACTGCATGGGCTTGAGTCCGCCATGATAACCCATATCGAGAAGACCTTGCACCTCGTCCTTCAGGCCCGCCGCAACCATCAATTCGACCCGCATGTTTATCCGCTGATAGAGCTGCTCCCGCTCACGGAAAAGCCCCAGCTTGAGCAGATGACCGGTCTTTGCCTTGCCTTTCATGGCCTGTTGCCGGGCAAGATGCTCTGACCAGGGAATTCCGGTGCTAAAAAAAATCTCCAGGGCCCGGAGCAGCCGTTGGCTGTCATTGGGGTGGATCCGCGCCGCAGAGACCGGATCATATTTCCGCAACTCCTGATACAGGGGTTCCCTGCCCTCTTTGGCCAGCCTTTTTTTTAACGATTCCCGCCAGGCCAGCCGGCTTTTTTCATTGTCCCCTGATAACGACCCCGGTTGATGGCTGAACAGCCCGGACAATAAACTCTGGAGGTACATCCCGGTTCCGCCGACCAGGAAAGGAATCCGGCCCCGGCCCCGGATCTCCCTGATTGCGGCCCAGGCATCGACAACGTAACGGCCGGCGGTGTAATGGTCTGCCGGATCAATGAAATCGATGAGATGGTGGGGGGCCCGGGCCCGTTCCGCCGGGGTCGGCTTGGCCGTGCCGATGTCCATGTACCGGTAGACCTGCATCGAGTCCACCCCCACGATCTCAGCGGAATATTTTTCCGCGATCTCCAGGGAGAGGGAGGTCTTGCCGACCCCGGTGGGACCGGCCAGGATAATGATGGGCGAGACGGTATCGATCATGGCCGAACCAGTGTGACCGTTGCCGTTCTACCGGCCAACGGCCCGGCGCAGGGTCTGTCCGTTGTAACGAAGCAACTGGGCCAGGGAATCACGGCCTTCCACTCCGCCCAGGGGATCGAGCATTGCCAGGCCGACCCCGGCCGCCTCGGCAATGATCCGCGCCGAGCGGCGGGGCAACTGCGGTTCGGTAAAGATCATTGCAACCCCGGATTTTTTTATTTTTTTGACCATGGTTGCAATGGATCGCGGCCCCGGCTCCCGGCCGGGAAACGGCTCGACCAGCCCGGCAAGCCGGAGATGATAGCGGGCAAAAAGGTATTGGAACGATGGGTGGAACAGAAAATAGGGCGTCTCTTGACAGGGAGCAAGCAGCCGGGCCAACTCCTGGTCGAGCCCTTCCAGCTCATGGGAAAAAATCGCTGCATTCCGTTCATAAACAGCCCTGCCCCCCGGGTCAAGGGAGACCAGGGTGTCGACCAGTCCGGGCAGCATGGCCCGCACGGTGTGGGGATCGGTCCAGAAATGGGGATCAACAAGCTGCCCCGCATGATCAATATCATGATCCCCGTGCTCATGGTGGCTGTTGATGGCCAGCCGGTTCTCCCGGGGAACCAACCGGATTACCTCGATCTTCCGCTCAGCGGGCAGCCGGCCGATCCATTCCCGGTCAAGTCCCGGCCCTATATAAAACAGGGCCAGGGCGCCATGGAGCCGGGTGAGGTCCGAGGGGGTCGGTGCAAAGGTGTGGGGCGAGGTGCCCGGCGGCAGCAGGCCGATCACCTCGGCCCTGGTCCGGGTGATGCTCTTGAGAATCTCGGCCAGGGGGTGGATGGTGGCCACATAGCGGATTTCAGCTGCCGCGGTGGTCTGACACAGGCCCAGAAAAATAAAGAAGACCGCGGCCAGCCGGCTGATAAGGGTATATATCCTCTTCATAGGTGTTCTCTGCAGGGATTAGAGCGGGGGGTCGTGTTCCGCAAAGGAAAGCCACGGACGCAACCGGGCCAGTTTCCGGGCACTGATTCCAGGGATGGCCAGCAGTTGCCCGGGTCTGGTTATTTTCCCTTGCCGATGACGAAGCAGGACGATCCGTTCGGCCAACCGGGGACCGATCCCCGGCAGTGCCGCCAGTACCTCCTGGTCAACGAGATTAATCGGCACGGGACGGAAAAAGATGTGACGCACCGCCGGCGGCAGCGACCCGGGGCCGGGCCGGGAGTACGCTCCGGCAAGGGTGTCCGTCCCCCCTGGTCTTGAGTCCCATGGCGGCGAGGTAAGGCCGCTCATCCGGGCAACGAGCAGGCAAAGACCGACAACAACAAGAACCGCGGGCCGCAGGTCAGGGGTAATCCTTTGCGCCCGGCAGGATATGTCAACCACTGTGGGCGGTGCGGTCATCCTTTTTTTGTTCATCCTTGAGCAGTTTATAGGTGATGCTGTCCACCAGGGCCTGCCAGGAGGCGTCGATGATATCCTCGGACACCCCGACCGTACCCCATTCGCCGCCATGGTCCCGGGACTGGATCAGCACCCGGACCTTGGCCCCGGTTCCATGCTCGCCCGAGAGTACCCGGACCTTGTAATCCTCCAGGGACATCTCCTTGAGCTTGGGATAAAACCGGATCAATGCCTTGCGCAGCGCCTTATCCAGCGCATTGACCGGGCCATTGCCCAGGGCCGCGGTATGCACCTCCTCGCCGCCCACCTCGATCCGGATGGTGGCCTCGTCCAGGGGCGCCTCATCGGTTTTTGATTTCTGGCTGAGCACCCGGAAACTCTTGAGTTCGAAAAAGCGTCGCCGGGTGTCCAGGGTGCCCAGGGCCCGCCGCATCAGTAACTCGAAAGAGGCCTCGGCGCCCTCATACTGGAAGCCGCGATTCTCCAACTCTTTAAGTTCCTTGACAATGGCGTTCACCACCGGGTCGGCGCTGTCCAGGTCAAGGCCGAACTGCTGGGCCTTATGGAGGACATTGCTTTTGCCGGACTGGTCGGAGATCAGGATCCGCCGGACATTGCCCACCCGTTCCGGCTCGATATGTTCGTAAGTGAGCGGGTTCCGTTTCACCGCCGCGACATGGATCCCGCCCTTATGGGCGAATGCGGCCCGTCCCACATAGGGCTGATACTTGTTATGGGGCAGATTGGCCAGTTCGTTGACAAAGCGGGAGGTCTCGCTCAACTTATTCAACCGTCTGCCAGCCTCGCTGTCATAGCCCATCTTCAGGGTGAGTCCGGGGATGATCGAGGTAAGGTTGGCATTGCCGCACCGCTCGCCATAGCCGTTGATGGTGCCCTGGACATGGGTGGCGCCGCAGGACACGGCCATCAGCGAGTTGGCCACCGCGCTGTCGGAATCGTTATGGGCATGGATCCCCAGCGGAACCGGATGTCCGCTGCTCGCCAGGTGGTTGCGGACCGTTTCGATGATTGCCGGGATCTCGTTGGCCAAGGTGCCGCCGTTGGTGTCACAGAGGACCAGACACTCGGCCCCGCCGGCAACCGCCCGTTCCAGGGTGGTCAGGGCATAGTCCCGGTTCTGCTTGAAACCATCGAAAAAATGTTCGGCATCATAGAATAGATACTTCACATGGGGCCGGAGATAGGCCAGCGATTCCTCGATGATCAGCAGGTTGTCGTCCAAAGAGATCCGCAGCGCGTCGCGGACATGGACCCCCCAGCTCTTGCCGAAAATGGTCACCCCCGGGGTTTTCGCATCCAGTATTGCCCGGAGGTTGGGGTCCTTATCAACCGGGTTGCTGAAGTTACGGGTGCTGCCGAATGCAGTGAGTCTGGCATATTTCAGATCATAGTTCCTGATCTCCTTGAAAAACTCAACCGCACCGGGGTTGGAACCGGGCCAGCCCCCTTCGATGAAGTCGATCCCCAGTTGGTCCAGTTTCAGGCTGATCCGGACCCGGTCTTCCACCGAAAGGTTGAAATTCTCGGCCTGGGTGCCGTCCCGCAACGTGGTATCGTAGATTACGATCTGCTGAGACATGGTGATGTCGCCCTTTTTAAAATTGTTTTTGAACGAAAATCCTCATTTCTGGACAGACACTATCTCGGCCTTGTCCAGGGCAAAGGCCTCGTGCAGGGCCCGCACCGCCAGTTCGGTGTACTTCTCCTCGATCACGCAGGAAACCTTGATCTCAGAGGTGGAAATCATCATGATGTTGATGTTTTCCCTGGACAGGACATGGAACATGGTGGTGGCGATTCCGGAATGGTTGCGCATCCCGACCCCGACGATGGAGACCTTGGCGATATTGTCGGCGCTGGAAACAGACTCGGCCCCGATTTCAGCCGCCACCTTCTCCACCAGTGCCAGGGCCCGTTTATAATCAGTACGGGGCACGGTAAAGGTCATGTCAGTGAGGTCGCCGGCCCGGGTATTCTGGATGATCATATCCACCACAAGTCCGGCATCGGAAATGGGCAGGAAAATTTTCGAGGCGATCCCCGGGGTGTCCGGCACCTTGGCGATGGTGATCCGCGCCTCGTTCTTGCTGCAGGTAACTCCGGAAACCAACATTGATTCCATTGCCTTGTCCTCCTCAACAACCCAGGTCCCCTCGTTTTCGGAAAAAGTGGAGCGGACATGGATCGGTACCTTATATCGTTTGGCAAGACCGACCGACCTGATATCAAGCACCTTGGCGCCCAGGCTGGCCAGTTCCAGCATCTCCTCGTGGGAGATCCGCTCGATCTTGCGGGCATCCGGACAGATATGGGGGTCAGTGGTGTAGACCCCATCGACATCGGTGTATATCTCGCACACATCCGCCCTGAGCGCCGCGGCCAGGGCCACGGCGGTGGTATCGGAGCCGCCCCGGCCCAGGGTGGTGATGTCGCCCTCTTCGGTAACCCCCTGGAAGCCGGCCACCACCACCACCCGGCCCTGATCCAGATGGCCGGCGATCAACCCGCTGTTGATCGATTTGATCCGGGCCTTGGTGTGCATCGCATCGGTGATGATCCGCACCTGATCGCCCAGCAGCGAGATTACATCGTGGCCAGCCTCCTTTATCGCCATGGCGAACAGGGCCACGGTTACCTGTTCCCCGGACGAGAGGAGCACATCCATTTCCCGGGGGTCGGGCATGGCCTGCATCTTGTGGGCCAGGTCGACGAAACGGTTGGTTTCGCCGGACATGGCCGACAGGACTACCACTATCCGGTTTCCCTGTTCATGGGAGCGGAGCACCCGGGCGGCCACTGCCTTGATCCTGTCCGGATCGGCCACCGAGGTTCCGCCGAACTTCTGTACAATGAGCGCCATCTGGTTCCTGTTACAACCCCGTGAAAAAATGCTTGATAACGAATCAAACAATCGACCGGTTGAGCAGTTGAACCGGTCGCTGTTTTTGCGAAGCTGCCAATTTAAACCGAATCAGCGGAAACGGCAATAACGTTCCGCTGTCCGGAAGCAATTCATCCCACTGTCTCCGGGTCCTGGCCCGGAAAAAGAACCTTGGCATCTCTTTCAGATGGTGTTAAAACCCCTTACCATACTTATCTCTGTCCGCCCGACTGCCTGTTGTAATGGTTGCGCTGGCCACGGGCAGAGCGTTTTCCAATCAAATCCTTAACTTCATCCTGGTTGTTCGTCTGGTGAAAATATCCCCCTGGCAGCGGACGGCTGCCAACATCATCTTCTGGCCCCTGCTGGTCCTTGTTCTGCTTGCCACCGGGGTTGTTCCCGGTTCCGGGCCGGACGGCGAGAACACTGCCACCGCCTCGATCCTTGCACCCGGGCCTGCTGATCCGGGGCCGGCGGCCTTGCCGTTGACCCATGCCCTGGCCCCAACGGCGCCAGCGCTGCCGGAGGTGAAGTATATCAGCCGGCAGGGGGCGCTCAGGCCCGGCGAGGGACTGGACCAGTCCTTGCAACGGCTGCGGATTCCAGCCGCAACCCGGAACGAGTTGATCCGGGTCCTGGCCAATGCCCTTGACATGCGGCGGCTCCAGCCCGGGGACCGCTATTCCCTGCTCCTGGATGAGGCCGGCCGACTCCGCTCCGCCCATTACGAGGTTAATCCCCTGGAGATATACGCCCTGGCCCGGACCGGAGACAACCTGGCCGCGACCAGAATGGCGATCCCGCTGGAACAGCGCACCGTCCGGATCAGCGGCCGGATCGATTCGTCGGTCTTTGCCGCCTTTACCGAGCTTGGCGAAGGGCCGAAACTGATCCACGCCTTTGCCGACATCTTTGCCTCCAGGATCGACTTCAATACCGAACCCCGGCCCGGGGACCGTTTCGAGGTGGTGGTGGACAAGTATTATAAGGACGGGGACTTTGTCGGTTACGGCAAGATACTGGTGGCCCGGTATCAACTCCAGAACACGGTTTACCAGGGGTTCTACTACACCTCGGATTCGGTCAGCGGCTATTTTGATTCCAGGGGCCAGGAACTGGGCACCTGGTTTCTGCGCTCCCCCATCCCCTTCGGCCGGGTCACCTCCGGCTTCACCCATCGCCGCAAGCACCCGATCCTCGGGGTCACCAGGCCGCATCTGGGCGTGGATCTGGCCGCACCCAGGGGTACTCCGGTAATGGCGGTATCCGACGGCCGGATCCAGTTCAGGGGCCGCAACGGCGGATTCGGCAACCAGGTGATCATCGGTCATGCCAACGGCTACCGCACCCACTATGGTCATCTTTCCCGCTTCAAAAAGGGGCTCAGCGTGGGCAGCCGGGTGAAACAGAAGGATATCATCGGTTATGTCGGCTCCACCGGCCTTTCCACCGGGCCGCACCTTGATTACCGGATCCAGCAGAACGGGGTGTTCAGGAACCCCTTTGCCCTGAAATTCAAACCCCGGTCAATACTGAAAGAGACCGAGCTTGCCCGGTTCATCCGGGTCCGGGATCAGCTGGTCCGGTTGATGGACTCGCCCGGGAGTGACCGGGTCGTTCAGGCCCGCCGGGTACTCCTTGACCAGCACAACCCCATTTCCATGCTCTAATCATGTCCGACCCGGCAGATCATTTTCATGTGGTGCTGGTGGAGCCGGAGATTCCACCCAATACCGGCTCCACCGCCCGGCTCTGCGGCGCCACCGACACCACCCTCCACCTGGTCAAGCCCCTGGGATTCAGCATTGATGACAAGCACCTGAAACGGGCCGGTCTGGATTACTGGCCCCATGTGCGGATCGTCTACTGGGAGAGCTTTGCCGACTTTCTCGCCAGCCACGAACCCGAGCGCCTATTCTTCTTCACCACCAAGGTGGATCGACCCTATACCGAGGCCCGGTTCCGGCCCGGCGATTTTCTGGTCCTCGGCAAGGAGACCAGGGGGTTGCCGGAAGAGATCATTCAGGTGTATCATGACCGCTGCTACACCATCCCGATGTCAAACCCGAATATCCGCAGCCTGAACATGGCCACTGTTGCCGGTATCGTCCTTTACGAGGCGATCCGCCAGCAGCACCAGATTTAAAATAAGGAGAAAAACATGCCGGAAAGAATCTATAATTTCAGCGCCGGGCCGGCCTGCCTGCCCTACGAGGTGCTCACCCGGGCGGCCCGTGGTATCGTCAACTTTAATGACCGCGGCATCGGCCTGATCGAGATGAGCCACCGCAGCAAGGATTTCATTGCCGTGGCGGTTGAGGCGGAAACATTGATCCGGGAGCTGCTCGATATTCCGGACAACTACAAGGTGCTGTTTCTCCAGGGCGGCGCCTCCACCCAGTTTGCGATGATCCCGATGAATCTGCTCGGCCCGGGTAAAAGCGCCAGTTACCTCAATACCGGGGTCTGGGCCAAGAAGGCGATCAAGGAGGCCAGGCTCTTCGGTGAGATCGAGGTCCCCTTTTCCAGCGAGGCGACCACCTTCAACCGGGTGCCGGCGGCCGACGAATACGAGGTGGCGGCCGGGTCCGAGTATCTTTACCTGGTGTCCAACAACACCATCTACGGCACCCAGTATCCCGATTTTCCGGACAAGGGCAAGATGCTGGTCTGCGACATGTCATCGGACATTCTCTCCCGGCCCCTTGATATCAGCCGGTTCGGGATTGTTTTCGCCGGGGCCCAGAAGAACATGGGCCCGGCCGGCTGCTGCGTGGTGATCATCCGCGAGGATCTGCTCGATCGCGGCCCGGACAACCTGCCCACCATGTTCAGGTACAAGACCCATGCTGACAAGGATTCGATGTTCAACACCCCGCCCTGTTTCGCCATCTATACCATCGGCCTGGTGCTCAACTGGTTGAAGGACCTGGGCGGCCTGGCCGCCATCGAACGGATGAACCGCGACAAGGCAACCCTGCTCTATCAAGCCATTGATGCCGGCGATTTTTATCGCGGCCATAGCCAGGCCGACTCCCGGTCGATGATGAACGTCACCTTTAACCTGCCGACCCCGGAACTGGAGGCATTGTTTGTCGAGAAAGCCACCGCCCAGGGGCTGGACGGCCTCAAGGGACACCGTTCAGTGGGCGGCTGCCGGGCCTCGATCTATAACGCCTTTCCCCGGCAGGGAGTGGTCAGGCTGGTGGAATTCATGCAGGAGTTTGAAAGAGAACAAGGGTGAACTACGAAGGCAACGTCATCCGGCCACCCAGCGAGGCCAACAGTATCATCCTCCAGGTAACCGTGGGCTGCTCCCATAACCGGTGCACCTTCTGCGGGGCCTATAAGGATGTCCGGTTCCGGATCAAGTCGATGGAGGAGATCGATGCGGATCTTGATTTCGCCGGCCGATACCGCGGCCGGTTGAAAAGGGTATTTCTCGCTGACGGAGATGTATTGATTCTGCCCCAGCCGCGGCTGGTCGAATTATTGGAAAAAATCAGGGGGAAACTGGACTGGATCACCCGGATCGGACTGTATGCCAATGCCAGAAGCATCCTGCACAAGACCCCGGCCCAGCTCGACGAATTGAAAAAACTCGGCCTGGACCGGGTCTACCTCGGCCTGGAATCCGGTCACGATCCGACCCTGAAGGCGATCCGCAAGGGTGTTGACGCCAAGGCCATGATCAGGGCCGGTCAACGGGTCCGGGCCGCGGGTATCTTCTTATCGGTCACCGTACTGCTTGGCATTGCCGGACGGCAGAATTCAAGGGCCCATGCCGCGGCCAGCGGCCGGGTACTCTCTGCCATGGCCCCCAACCAGATCGCGGCCCTGACCCTGATGCTGCTGCCCAACACCCCGCTCCATCATCAGCACGGCACAGGCGAATTCGAACTGCCCGATCGAAAAAATCTGCTGGCCGAACTGCGGGAACTGGTGGCCCATATTACCCTTGACAAGGTCCAGTTCCAGGCCAACCATGCCTCCAACTACCTGCCTGTCAACGCCCGTCTCTGCCGTGACAAGGAAACCGTCCTGTCAATGATCGACCGGGCCATTGTCGGAGAAATTTCCACTGTGCCCGAATACTTACGGGCCCTCTGACTCACAACAGCTCCCGGTGTATGGATGGTGCCCCGGGTCAAGCCGGCCCGGATTCACTAGCACGGATGTTTGCCGCAAGGGGCCGGATCCAACTGATTTCACGGATAACTACCCGTGTTTTTTATTATTTTTTTCTGGACATGGATGGGATTCTATGCTACCCATCCCGTTATATCGAGCCAATTTCAGAGTCGAACGGTCATTACGGCGCACATGAAGAAAGAGTTAACTCCCGGAGAGAGCAATGAACTCGTCACCTCTGCACGATGATAACCACGGTTTCAGTCTGATTGAACTGATGATCGTGGTGGCTATCATCGGAATCCTGGCCGTGGTGGTTGTCCCCACCTATTTCAGCTATACCCAGCGGGCCCGGGTCGCGAGCATGATCATTCCCTCGGTCCATACCATTGAGTCCAATGTGGGCGAGTTCTATGCGATGAACGGCACCATGGTTCATAACTCCACCGATGAGGTGAAGATGCTGGCCAATGCCGACACCACCTATCTAAAAGGACTGTCGGTTTCCAATTCCGGTGTTATAAGAGTGACGGTGGATGCGGTGTCAAACACCATGCGGCTCAATGCCCTGAACAATAAGGCGCTTACCGTGACGCCGGACTATGGTGATTACAAGACCATCAAATGGACCCTGTCCGGTGAGTTGAAGGATTTTGTCAAGCTGAAGAATTAATCCCATTGACCATGGCTGAAAAAAATCGCATCCGGATGGTTTCCGGGTGCGATTTTTTTTATGGAACAAGATGATCGACAAGGTTGACCTGAAAAATTTTTCCCTGGACCAGCTGGTTGATTATGTCCGGGAACTGGGCCTGCCCTCCTTCCGGGCCGGCCAGTTGTTCTCCTGGATTTATCGGCCCGGGATCACCGGTTTTGAGCAGATGACCGATATTGCCATGGAACTGCGGCAAGACCTGGCCGGGCAGGCTGTTTTTTCACGTTTTGAATCGCTGCTGCGGGAAAAATCCAGGGACGGCACGGTCAAGTACGGCTTCAGGCTCAATGACGGCCTGCTGATCGAATCGGTATTGATCCCTGATGATGATCGTCATACCCTCTGTCTCTCCTCCCAGGCCGGTTGCGCCATGGGCTGTGTCTTCTGTCTCACCGCCACCATGGGGCTCAGGCGCAACCTGAGCCCGGCCGAGATCGTCAACCAGGTCGGCGCGGTACGTGACGAGATGCTGAAACAGGACCAGGGCGGGATAACCAATCTGGTGTTCATGGGCATGGGCGAGCCGCTGGCCAATTTCAACAACCTGGTCACCGCGATCTCTATTCTCACCGAACAGCGGGGCCTGGATTTTTCAGACCGGCGGATCACGGTCTCTACCTGCGGGCTGGCGCCGAAAATAAGAGAGCTGGGGCTGAAAACAAAGGTCAACCTGGCCGTTTCCCTGCACAGTGTCAGGGACGAGGTCCGCAGCCGGCTGATGCCGATCAATAAGACTTACGGGGTGGATGAACTGCTGGCCGCCTGCCGGGACTTCCCCATGCCCCGGCGGAAACGGATCATGTTCGAGTACATCATGCTCGATGGGATCAACGACTCTGACCAGGATGCGCGCCTGCTGGCGGATAAATTGAAAGACATCCGCTGCAAGATCAATCTGCTGCCCTATAACCAGACCAAGGAGCTGCCCTACAGGCGGTCGCCGGCCCAGCGGATCGAACGATTTCAGAAAATCCTCTGGCAGGCCGGCTACACGGTTCTGGTCCGCACCAGCCGGGGCAGCGATATCTCGGCGGCCTGCGGCCAACTCGCTGGTAAGCAGCAGGATTAGGCCCCTGCTCTACCCCCTGAGCTACGGGGCGATCGGAATGGAATGGGTTTATTGCTCATTTGGTCAAGCTTTCAGGGAGATATCTTGATTTTCGCAAACACTGTAATAATCGAGAAAGGAAGGTGATATTTCAAGGCACCTATAATTTGTCTTGCAAACTTCATCTGCCAAAGCGCTTGGCCAATGCCTCCAGAGTCATGTTCACGGCAATCTCGTCATGGGGGATCAGCAGGTAACGCCACGGTTTGCCACCGTGGCTGGCCGCATAGTTCGAGGCATTAGCACACCATTTCACGGCAGACTCCTTTTTAGCCAGCACTACAGGATCATTCATCTGGTTACTGGCCTTAGGTTCGAGCATGTAAATCGTGTCGCCGGCCTCAGCCACGAAATCGGGCTGGTACTCCAGGGGGGTTGTGCCCTGGCGGTAATAGAGCTGAAATTGCCCCCTGGCCGGCTTGAACCATTTCAACGTATCACGTTCGAGAATCACCGCCAGCCTACGTTCCGCCTCGGAATCGAACTTTTGGGTCGGGAAGAGGCACCGGGTAAACCCCCCGAAGAGGTACTTCGCCATGTTGCTTTTGTCGGCCGGGGAAATCCGATAATCAGCGGTTGGCTCGACGACTAGGTGGGCATAGGCGCTTTGCCTGAGTTCGGTAAAGCCGCAGCTCACCTTTACTTCCAATTCACCCTTCTCCTCCCAGAAATGGTCCTGCATCTGGGCGTGGATAAATCTGGCAATCTCGCGCTGGTGACAACGCAGCACCTTGCTGACATCTTCTTCGGGAAGATAGCTCTTGAAATGGCGCACCGTCTGGGCGGCCAAGTCGTAAAGCAGATCGGCATGGTCGTCATAGGAGATGTCGTTGAAGTCGATCAAACCACTGACCACATAATCCTCCAGCCGTTCTTCCTCGATGCCGCCTTTTCCCATTGCCAGCACTTCACGGTAGTCGGTGCGCAGATGCTGAATCCATAGTTCATCGGATACCGCCTGGTACTTCAATGCTTCCAGGTTGAGAATGAAGGCTTCGAACCCGGACTTGACCTCGCCCTTGGGCACCACCAAAATACGCGGAATATCGATGGTCTGTTCCACGACCAGTTCCGCGGTCTTGGCCACCACCTGAGCAATATCCGGTCGTTCGGCAAACCCCTCCAGGGCTGGTTGCGCCGGTTGCCGCTCTTCAACCGCCTTGACGATGGCCGCCTGAATCTCAGGATTTTTGAGATGCGCAAGAGTTGGCAGGGTTTGCGGCTGGTTCTCGTACTTCTTGATCACCTCCCAGGCCACCTGGGCGATTTCTTGTTCCTCGGGCCGAGTGAAATGCGGGGCCTCATCGCCACCGGCCACCGTCGTGCTGCTGGTGACATTAGCCGGTTTCAGCCCCAGCTTGTTTGCCAGGAGAGACTGCGACACCACCGTCGCGGTCTTTTTTTCCAGCTCATCCCCATCAATCACCACCGCCTTCAAGCGGATAGCTGAATCGGGGCGGTTGGCCTCGTCGATGATCTCTTGAAATTTGTCGTGGGCGACAATGTTCAAACGGTCCACCGCCATATTGCCGGTGCGCTTACCGTAGGGCAGCCGCAACCCCCGGCCGATCGATTGTTCAATGAGGATGCGGGCGTTGGCGGCCCGCAGCGGCACGATGGTATAGAGGTTGGTCACGTCCCAGCCCTCTTTCAGCATATTGACGTGGATGACGATCTCGGTTGGTTCGGAGGTCGCCTCCACCTTGAGCAACCGTTCGATCATCTCTTCCTCGGCCTTGCCGGTTCGGCTTGAGTCCACCTGGATGACCTTGTCCCGGTAATGGCCGGTAAAGAAGGCCTCGGACTGAATCAAGGAGAGCAACTGCCCGGCATGGGTGGTATCGCGGGCGATCACCAGCAGGAAGGGCTTGACGATGGGCTTGCCGGTCTCCCGGGCATAGGTTTCCAGTTCCACCTTGACGCTTTCGTGCAGCCGCACCCCATCTTCCAACTTAAGCCGCTCTATTTCCTCCGGCGACATCCCGGCCGGGTTGAAGTCCTTACGGGTCACCACCGCCGGTTCCTTGACAAAACCATCATCCATGGCGCGGCCCAGGGCATAGTCGTAGATGACGTTCTTGAATGGCAGCGGCCCCTTGCTGGTCTCCACAAATGGCGTGGCGGTCAGTTCCAGTCCCAGGACAGGCTTGAGTTCGTTAATGGCCCGCACTCCGGCGCTGGCCCGGTAGCGATGCGATTCGTCCATCAGCAACACCAGGTCCGGCAGCCCGGCCAAATAATCGAAGTAACTCTCGCCGATGTACTCGGATAACCTTTTAATGCGTGGGGATTTCCCGCCCCGCACCTCGGAATTGATCTTGGAGATATTAAAGATATTGATATGGACGCCGGCATGCATGCCGGGCAACCAGCCAGCGCGCACCCCGACCCCGCTTTCATAGGTATCGCCGGTAATCACTTGGGGTGGCTCAGTGGCGAACTCGGCAATGCCCTTGAACACGTATTTTGGCGTATTCGGAGTGAAGTCAGCAATCAGCTTGTTGTAGATGGTGAGGTTCGGCGCCAGCACGAAGAAGTTGTTGATGCCACGGGCCAGGTGCAGATAGCTGACAAAGGCCCCCATCAGCCGAGTCTTGCCGACCCCGGTGGCCAGGGCGAAGCAGAGGGACGGAAACTCACGCTCGAAATCAGTGACTGACGGGAACTCGCCACGGACTATCTCCAGAATGGCGGCAGCATTCGAGTCCTTAGCGGGCGGTGAAATTTCGGTGATGCGGTGGAGAATCTCCAACGAGCGCCGCTGGGGTGGCCGGAGCGACAAGCGTCCGGAGATGGCGTTGACGTGGCGGTTCATTGCTCCACCTCCTTTTGCTGATTCCCTTGCAGAGTAAATCGTTGCCTGGCCAGGATCAGGGCCTTATGAAGCTCCTGCTCCAGAACCTCCCGCGCCGGCAGCTCGGTCAGGTACTCCGCCACTCGGATACCGCTCTGTTCAAGTTCCAGCAGTTCCACGGTTTCATGTTTTTTGCCGGCGCAGAGAATGAGACCGATGGGCGATTCTTCACCTTCCTGCCGTTCGTATTTGTCCAACCAGCGCAGATAGAGTTCCATCTGGCCCTTGTCAGCCGGTTTGAATTGACCGAGTTTGAGTTCGATGGCCACCAGCCGTTTAAGTCTGCGGTGGAAGAAGAGCAGGTCGAGATAGTAATCGTCGTTATCCACCTGAATGCGCTTCTGGCGGGCAATGAACGAAAACCCGGCCCCGAGTTCAAGGAGAAACTGTTCCAACTCCCGTAGGATGGCGTCTTCCAGATCCTTTTCCAGATAACGGTCAGTGAGGCCGAGAAAATCGAGAAAATAGGGGTCGCGGAAAACAAGATCCGGAGTAAGCCGGTCTTCATTGCGCAAGGCGTCAAGTTCTAGACGAATCAGTTCGTCGGGCTTTTTTGATAAGGCTGTGCGCTCGAAGAGCATGGAGTCGATTTTTTTTTGCAGGGTACGTGTGCTCCAACCTTCTATGCGGCACATTTCGGCATAAAAATCGCGTTTCAGTGGATCATCGAGATAGATAATTGTCTTGAAATGACTCCAGCTCAATTTTGCACACAGCGCCTGCAAAATTTCGGTATCGGTAAACACCTCCGCCAAACGCACCATGTAGGCGAGATTCCGTTCGCTCCAGCCTCGTCCATAGTCGCTGGTCAATTTTGCCGACAGTGTCGGCAAAATCTCTTTGCCGTATTCAGCTCGCTCGCCCTTTAATATTTCCCGCTGAATGCGCTGGCCCACACGCCAATAGAGCATGGTCAGAGTGGCGTTGACCGTGGTGGCGACCGTGGTGCGGGCCTCTTCGATCAGGCCGCGCAGTTCATGAAGAATGGCATCGGCATGGGAGACCGGACTTTTCTTTTTTGTCATGGTTTTCCCTCCTCGCCGAACAATAAGAGCTGCCCCGGCTCCGTTGGTTTCCGCGACAGATTCTCGACCTTGAGGCTGTAATCGTCGTGGCCCCATTCGCAGCGGGAGAGAACCCGGCGGGGGATCTTCTTGACCGTGAGATTGGCATAGTCGACCCGACCCCGGAAGGCGGTGCAAAGCACGAGGAGCGATCGCTCCTGCCCCACCTCGTCGGAAAGTTCCTGTAATTGCTCGTGGGTGAGGTTGGCAGTGGTCACATAGATGAAGTCCTGTTCAGTGGAATGGCCGTGCTGCCAGTAGATGGAGTTCGACGGCGCGTAGGTGAAACCCTCCAGCTTGCAGAGGGCCTCGGCCAGCATGGCCGCGTTGTAGGTCTTGTTGATTACCCAGTTGCCCCAACGGTCCTTTTCCAGCAGTGACGGGGCCAGGCGGTAATAGCGAAAGCCGCCGCCGCCTTTCCAGTTGACGGCCTTGGAGATACCGCCGGGGTCTTCGCCATTGATGACTTTTTGGAGGCGCGGGATAATGTGGGTGTGGCAGTGTTCGCCCAACTCCACCATGATCCAGCGCCGACCCATTTTGTGGGCCACGGCCCCGGTGGTGCCGGAACCGGCAAAGGAGTCAAGGACCAAATCGCCGGGATTGGTGGCGATATGAAGTACGCGATGAAGTAGACGTTCTGGTTTAGGTGTGATAAATGCGTCGGTTTTACCAGATAATGCGTGCATTTCCTTCTTGGCCTCATCCGTGTGACCGACTTCATTGTGAGGCCACCATGTCCATGGGACAAATCCTTCTACCTCATCCAAAAATCTGATTATGTTTGGTTGGCTGCTATTGTCTTTTCCGAAATAAATTCTGCCATCGGCTAACAATTTTTTATATTTAGTCTCGATCGTCGACCAACAACGCCCCTCTGGTGGGCGATGGACGGTACCATTAGGTGTCATAGACTATAATTCTTCATCACTGACGGCGGGAAAATCCTGGCACTGAGAATGATACAGAACATCTCGGACCCTCTCAACTATAACATTCTATGGAGGAGAGGTGAAGATGACAAAAAGAAGC
>JAKITW010000035.1 GCA_021647905.1 Desulfobacterales bacterium
TCGCCGCCGCGGCGAAGCGAGTTCCTGCTTGATAGCCTGTTTATGAACAGCCGGCCCTTCTCAATGGAGCGGCCGTTGGTAGAAGAAGACCCCTTTCCCGATAGGAGGGGGTTTACTGAATGTTTACTGCCAATATCAGGAAAGTACTAGGAAAATGGCAGGGCTTTCCTAGTACTCTCACAGATTCCGACACAAAAACGTGGCGTGATCAAACCAGCTACCCAACTATAACCTAAACCAATTAAGATGAACTCGTAACAACCCGAAAGGCTTCAAATGCCACCCAATAAAATCAACAAGTTACAAGACGAATCACGTCCGTCGAGCGGGTTGTTGCGAGACCGACAATTAAAATTATTAACCAAACCAGCATGGTAGTGTTAGGAGACTCTCTGAGGAGGTAAGAAATGATAGCGGTAAACAGATATCAGACAGTCAACATCGGCGAGGCGGCGCGCCTGACGGGTGCATCGGTAAACCAGATCCGCTATTTCGCGGAGCAGGGCTTAATCCCTGCCCCGGATAGGGTGGTATGCGGAGAAGGATCGTACCGCCAGTACAGCCCGGCGGACCTGGACAAGGACCACACCCTTCAGGCAGCCGCCAGGATGGCCCAAGCAGAAAGGAGGAAACAGCCATGAAAAAAACAAAAAAAGGGTTACAGGCTGAAAACCTGTAACCCTTGGTAGTTTTGGTACGCCCGGCAGGATGGTCTTCCAACAAAACGTCAGACGCTGGTATCTCTATATTTTCATCGGTCTCAACTGGGAGTTTGAAGCCGAGGTGTTGTTGGTACGCCCGGCAGGATTGTCTTCCAACAAAACGTCAGACGCTGGTATCTCTATATTTACTCCGGTCTCAACTGGGAGTTTGAAACCGGAGAGTTTTTTTGGTACGCCCGGCAGGATTCGAACCTGCGACCTACGGATTCGTAGTCCGGCACTCTATCCAGCTGAGCTACGGGCGCATGAATTGCGAGAGTATATACCTCAAAACAACCTATTCCACAAGCATGATTTGCAGCCGACCGGGCCCCTATTCCTTGATAAAATCGATCCGCTGATCGGCCGGATTCATCCCCGGGTCCGCAATCACCCGGATCTCCACCCGGGATTTCCGCTCCATCTCCACCAACTCGTTGCGCTTCTGGTTGAGCAGGTACTGGGCCACCTCCATGGGGAGGCAACACTCCACCCGCACCACCTTTTTCCGGTTGATCCCGGTCTGGATCTGACGCAGGTAGTAGAGGGCCTGGGTCTCCACCGAGCGGATCATGCCCCGGCCCTGGCAATGCTCGCAGAACCGGTAGCTGCCCATCTGGATCGGCGCGCCCATCTTCTGACGGGAGATCTGCATCAGCCCGAACTTGGAGATCCGGCTGATGTCCACCTTGGCCTTGTCCCGCTTCATGCTGGCCTTGACCTTTTTCTCCACCTCCCGGATATGGCGCTGGTTGCGCATATCAATGAAATCCACCACGATCAGGCCGCCCAGGTCCCGGAGCCTGAGCTGGCGGGCCAGTTCGGCGGCCGCCTCCATGTTGACCAGGAAGATGGTCTCGCTGAAATTCTTGTCCTTGGAGGTACGGCCGGAGTTGACGTCGATCGCCACCAGGGCCTCGGTGGGGTTGATCACGATCGACCCGCCCGAGGGCAGCGGCACCACCGGCTGGTAGATCTGCTCGATCTGCTCTTCCAGGTCGTAATGGTTGAACAGGGGCCGGGCGCCCTTGTGCAGCTGGACCTTGGTCCGGCGCTGTTTGGGCGGCAGCAGGGCCAGAAAATTGTTGACCTGCTCGTAGGCCTCCTGGCTGTCCACCAGGATCTCCTCGATCTCCGGGGTGAAATGATCGCGCAGGAACTTGGCGATGATGTCCTGATCCTGGTAGATCAGGCAGGGCGCCTGCATGGTCTGGCCGCGCTTCTTGACGTCCTCCCACAGCCGGAGCAGATAGCGCAGGTCCTTGCCCAGGGCGGTCTTGGTAATGTCCTTGCTCGCGGTGCGGATGATGTAGCCGATGCCATCGGGCAGCTTGAAGCTGTCCATCATCTCCCGGAGCTGGTTGCGCTGTTCCTCGCCCTCGAGCTTGCGGGAAATGCCGGCCGAGTCGCTGCCGGGCATCAGTACCAGGGAGCGGCCGGGCAGGGAGAGGTAGGTGGTCATGCTGGCGCCCTTATTGCCGGTAACCTCCTTGACCACCTGGACCAGCACCTCCTGGCCCTTGTGCAGGACCTTGCGGATATCCAGGTCCCGCCAGTTGGTGGTCACCGCCTGCTCGGTATCGATATCAAAATATTCGGGATGGATCTCGTTAAAGGGCAGAAAACCGTTCTTACCGGTGCCGATATCCACGAACGCCGCCTGGAGGTTGAGTTCAACGGCAGTGATCCTGCCCTTGTAGATATTGTTCTTGGTCTGCTCGCGGACCACGGTGTTGACGTGAAAGGACTCGATCCTGCCGTCCTCGACCAGGGCGATCCGGCACTCCTCCGGCTCCTCGGCATTGATCAACAGCTTGACCCGCGGCCCGTTCTGCTCCTTGGCAGCCGGATCCTTCCCAGGGTCGGCCGCCTTTTTCTTCCGGCCCCCGGACTTGGCCTCTGGTTTTGCCACTGCCGCCGCGGCCGGGGTCTCGGCCGGGGTCTCGTCGGTGCCGGTGGTTTCGGTTGTCCCGGCCGCGTCACCCTCCCGGGGCTTGGGCCTGGGTTTACGCCGCGGCCGGCGCCGGGACCGGCTTCTCGGTTTGGCTTTGGCAGCTTCCTTGTTTTCCTCCGCTGCCTCACCACCGGCGGACGGCGCCGGGGCCGCCTTTTCTTCGACCGGGACCGAGGCCTCTACCTGTTGTTCCTTGTCCGGGGCTATTTCATTTTCTCTTGATTCTTTTTCATCTTCATTCTCATTCATACAACCTGAACCTTTTCCTCCGGAGTCCAGGGGGTCAAACGGCCTGAGCCGCGACACGCGCCTGTCTCCTTGGTTAATTTTTTCGTTCTCTTACCCGCCGCAACAAAGGGCGCACCGCACCGGTGCGGCATCATCCAGGGAGTTTTGTTTATTAAAAAATCTCTCAAACCTGGAAATAAACCTTGTTGTTGTGGATCAACTCTTGTATCCGTCCACCCGCTGCAAGTTCTTTTAAAACTCCGGCCACCTCTTCAGGGGCCAGGGCCAGGGCCTCGCGGATATCCTCCGCAGTACACGGCCTGCGCCTGAGCATCTGGATAATCTCCTGGGCCAGTCCGGCCGGGTCCGGTTTAAGGGCCGGGCCGGGCTGCTTACCCTTGAAACGGACCAGGATATCAACCGGCCCGGTAAAACTTTTTTTAATCGCCGCGGCGATCCCGGTGAGCCGCTCAGCGGATACCGGTGCGACAAAACTCTCCAGCGGCGGCCGGGCCACGCTGTTCAACTGGACCCGGTCAGGCCCGATCCCGGCCACTGCCGCGGCCAGTGCGGCGATCTCCGCGGCCGAGTCGTTCATTCCCTTGACCAGCAGGATCTCCAGCCAGACCTGACCGGTAAATTCCCGGCAGAACCGGGTCAACCCCTGGATCACACCGGCCAGTTCCACGCCGGCGGCCGGCCGGTTCACCTTACGGAACCCGGCGGCGAGCGCGCTGTCCAGCGACGGGATCACGATATCCGCCACTGCCAGTTCCTCCCGCACCGGCGCCAGGTGGAGAAGGGTTCCATTGGTAAGGACCACCACCGGCTTGGCAGTATGCGCCTTCAGGTGGCGGATGATCCGGCCCAGGCCGCTGTGCAGGCAGGGCTCGCCGCTGCCGGTGATGGTGACCGCGTCAATGCTGCGCCCGGCCGCCCCGCTGCTGAAAAAATCATCGATCTCGGCCAGGATCCCGGCAGTGGGCGTATACTCCCGCCGCTCACAGGTCAGGGTGGTGGTGGCCCCGACCTCGCAGTAGACACAGTTCAGACTGCATACCTTGCCGACCAGCAGGTCAATACCCAGAGAACGTCCCAGCCGCCGCGAATTAACCGGGCCGAATATATATTTCATCAGGTCAGCAGGGGTCAGGGGCAGGGGTTCTGCGATTCGCTTCAGAGTCGGGCAGGGCCGGGCCCGGGATATTGGAGGCATTAAAACCGAGAGCCCAATTTATTTATTGTCGTCAGGGTATATCAATCAAATGAGTTTCGCAAGACATATTTGTCATCATCCCCCTTCTCTTCCTGCATAATTTCGCTCTCATGCTTTTTTCAAAACCAGCAAATATGCCTTGACACCCCCTGGCTGGAAGCTTAGATTCCACCAGTGTTTGCTGACTGTTGTTGACAACTTTCTGTATCAAAAAAAGTAACCGTTCACCAGGGGCTACAAATTTACGGAAACCACCGGCCGGTAAGCGTTTACCAAAAACACCATGGGAAAAGAGCCATGCGAAGTGATGCCATAAAAAAAGGACTGGAAAGGGCCCCGCACCGCTCACTGCTCAAGGCAATGGGCTATACAAACGAAGAGATCCGGCGGCCCCTGATCGGGGTCTGCCACGCCCATAACGAGATCATTCCCGGCCATATCCATCTTGACAAGATCCTCGAAGCGGTCAAGACCGGGGTCAGGATGGCCGGCGGCACCCCGATCTCCTTTGCCACCATCGGGGTCTGCGACGGCATCGCCATGGGCCATACCGGGATGAAATACTCCCTGGCCAGCCGCGAGTTGATCGCCGACTCGGTGGAGATCATGGCCCGGGCCCATCCCTTTGACGCCCTGGTGATGATCCCCAACTGCGACAAGGTGACCCCAGGGATGCTGATGGCCATCCTCCGGGTCAATATCCCGGCCCTGATGGTCAGTGGCGGGCCGATGCTCACCGGCCGTTTCCAGGGCCGGGATGTCCACCTGATCAGCGTGTTCGAGGGGGTGGGCAAGGTCAAGGCCAACACCATGACCGCCGCGGAAATGGAGGAGCTGGAAGACGCGGCCTGCCCGGGCTGCGGCTCCTGCGCCGGGATGTTCACCGCCAATTCAATGAACTGCCTGACCGAGGCCATCGGCCTGGGCCTGCCCGGCAACGGCACTGTCCCGGCAGTGGCCGCGGCCCGGATCCGGTTGGCCAAGGATGCGGGCATGGCGGTGATGGATCTGCTGGAAAAGGATATCAAGCCCCGGGACATCGCCACCCCCGGGGCATTTGAGAACGCCATTGCCGTGGACATGGCCCTGGGCTGCTCCACCAACACCGTACTCCATGTGCCGGCCATTGCCCGCGAGGCCGGGATCGATCTCTCCCTGGATCTCTTCAACCGGATGAGCGAAAAAACCCCGCATCTCTGCAGCCTGATCCCGGGCGGGCCGCACAGCCTGCAACAGCTTGACGAGGCCGGCGGGGTGGCGGCGGTGATGAAGCTGCTCGCGGAAAAAGAAGACACCATCAACCTGGATACCATGACCGCCACCGGCAAGACCCTGGGCGAAAACCTGCGGAAAGCACGGGTCAGGGATAACGAGATCATCCGGACCCTGGAGCGCCCCTATCATCAGCATGGCGGGATCGCGGTGCTCTACGGCAACCTGGCCCCGGACGGGGCAGTGGTCAAGCAGACCGCGGTGGCCGACGAGATGCTTACCCATACCGGCCCGGCCCGGGTCTATGATTCCGAACCCGAGGCCCAGGCCGCGATCATGGCCGGGGCGATCAACCCCGGCGACGTGGTGGTGATCCGCTACTGCGGACCCAGGGGCGGACCGGGCATGCCGGAGATGCTCTCGCCCACCTCGGCGATTATCGGCATGGGGCTGGGCAAGAGCGTGGCCCTGATCACCGACGGCCGCTTCTCCGGCGGCACCCAGGGCGCCTGCCTCGGTCATGTCTCGCCCGAGGCGGCGGTGGGCGGCCCCATCGGCCTGGTGGAGGAAGGCGACCGGATCATGATCGATATCCCCAACAAAACAATCCGGCTGGAGGTGGCCGGCCAGCTGCTGGAGGAACGGCAACGCAACTGGCGGCCGCGGCCGGCCAATATCACCTCCGGCTATGTGGCCCGCTACGCCAAGCAGGTGACCTCGGGCAGTACCGGGGCCGTGCTCAAGGATTAAGATGCTCCACCGCTCATACATTAGGAAACCATGCGCAAACGATACCTTGCCAACTCCTTCCTTATCCGCGCCCTGCTGGCCCCGCTGTTGATCAGCGCCGGCCTGGCGCTTCTTGCTCCTGACAGCGGCCGGAGCGAGGAGATGGCCAACCAGCCGTGGGAGATCGTTGCCGACCAGCTCACCTACAGCAAGGAACCGCAGGAGGTATACGCCAGGGGCCATGTAATCGTGACGCCCATGTCCAGGGACAAGATCAGGCCGATCGTCATCAAGGCGGACGAGATCGACTACAACATCAAGCAAGGCCTGATCAAGGCCCGGGGCAATATCGAGCTTTCCACCGCTACCGACCGGATCAATGCCGACCAGGCCGAGATCGAACTGGACTCCAGGACCGGTTTTTTCCTGAACGCGACCCTGTTCCATGCCGAGAACAACGCCTATATCCAGGGCCGGCGGCTCGAAAAAACAGGGGAACTGACCTACCGGATAAGCGACGGCCGTTTCACCACCTGCGACCCCGATCCAAAATCCCCTCTGCCCTGGAGCATCGGCAGCAGCGACGCCGGGATTACCAAGGACGGTTACGCCCTGCTCAGGAACGCCACCTTCCGGATCAGGGGCGTGCCGGTTTTCTACTCACCCTTTCTCATCGTCCCGGCCAAGACCGAACGGCAGAGCGGCCTGCTTTTCCCGGAGCTGTCCAACTCGGCCCGCGAGGGCCAGGGCGTGCTGGTGCCGCTGTTTGTCAATCTCTCTCCCTCAAGCGACGCCACCCTCTACGGCGGCAAGCTTACCAGGCGCGGGGTCCAGGCCGGGGCCGAATTCCGCCATGTGGCTGATCTCGATTCCCGGGGCATGTTCTCGGCCAGCTATCTGCGGGACTCCCTGGTCGACACGGTTGGCAATGACTTCAACTCCGACGGTTTTCTCCGCACCCGCGAGGATCGCTACTGGATCCGCGCCAAGGCCGACCATTATTTCAGCAACGGGCTGATCGGCCGGGTCGATCTGGACCTGGTTTCGGACCGCGATTATCTCAGGGAGTTCCAGGCCGGGATGACCGGTTTTACCCAGAGCGACCAGGAGTATTTCACCGCCTTTCAACGCGGCTTCCAGGATGAGACCGAACTCTTCCGGGAAAACACGGCGCAACTGAGCCGCAACTGGGACTCCATGGGCCTCTACGGCGAACTGCGCGCCATTGACGACAACAGCCCCGGCACAAACGCCGCCACTCCGCTCCGGTCCCTGCCCCGGATATCCTCTGCCGGGATCATGTCCCTGGCCGGGAGCCCGGTCGATCTCAGCTGGCAGTCGGAATACGTCTACTATGTCCGTGACAACGGCCTGGGCGGGCATCGCCTGGATCTTGCCCCCCGGCTCATCGTGCCGCTGCACCCCCTGGCCCCGCTGTTTGAGGCCACCCTGTCCACCGGTCTGCGTGAAACCCTGTACCTGGTGGAGACCAACGGCAACACCGGCTGGAGCGGCAACACCGGCCAGGGCCGGACCCTGTACGACCTCAGCGCCAGTCTGGCCACCACCCTGCGGCAGGACTTTGTCCGGGGCAAGGCCGCGGCCGGCCGGACCCTCATCCATACGGTGCGGCCCTATCTGGACTATTCATATCTGCCCGATGTCAATCAGAGTTCCCTGCCCCGGTTCGACCCGAGCGACCGGATCAACGCGGCCAATAAACTCACCTACGGGATGAGCCACTATTTCCGCAGCCGCACCCGGCTGGGCAACCGGAGCGAAAGCCGCGACTCCGCCTATCTCAACATCGAACAGTCCTACGACTTCCGGGCCGGTGACCGGCCTTATTCCGACGTCAGCGCAAAGCTGGAGCTGACCCCGCTGCCGGAGCTGAAATTCAACGGTAAAACCGCGGTCAGCGTCTATGGCGGCGGGGTCACCTATTACGACCTGACCGGTGTCTACACCAACAGCCACGGCGACACCATTCTGGCCGACTACTATTATAAAAAGGATACGGGCATCGAGGAGTTGACCGCCGGGATCAAGGCCCGGGTCAGCAACGCGCTCTCGGCCCAGTACGATGTTGTCCACTCCTTTGCCAACAACGTCGGCGCGGTCTCCACCTCAATGCGGCTGATCTACCAGCCCTCCTGCTGGGGAATGATCCTGTCCGGCACCAGGAGTTCGGATGACTTCCGGGTGATGCTGACCTTCACCCTTACCGGGATCGGCAAGGCCCTGGAACTGGGGCGAAGCCTGTAACTGTAAAAAGTAAAATGTGAATTGTTAAATGTTAAATGTTATGAAGCAGTTATTTCACCAGCATCTTCTTTCGTAACCGTTCACCAGGGGTTACAAATTTACGGAAACCACCGGCCTGTAAGCGTTTACCAGTGCCACGGATTCGTGCAAGCAGGCCGGCGAATCTATAGTATGCCTATGTGAGCCGGCCTGATCGTGCGAAGATGGGGTGCTGGTGAACGCTTACCTTCTTTCATCCAAACACTGTTCACTTTTCACTGTTCACATTTCACATTTCACGGTCCTGCCATGCACTATGACGTATTCAACGGCGATGCCGACGGGATCTGCGCCCTGCACCAGCTCCGGCTGGCCGAGCCCCGGCCAACGGCCGGACTGGTCACCGGGGTCAAGCGGGATATCCGCCTGCTCGACCGGCTGACCGGGATACGCGGGGCAGAGATCACGGTGCTCGATATCTCGCTGGACAGCAACCGGGCCGCGCTTGAACCGCTGCTGGCCAACAATAAAATCACCTATATTGATCACCATTTTGCCGGTGAGATCCCGGATTCGCCGCAGCTCGTCACCCATATCGACCCCAGCCCTGGAATCTGCACCGGGCTTATCGTCAACCAACTGCTCAACGGCCGGTTCCGGGCCTGGGCCGTGGTGGCGGCATTCGGCGACAATCTCCACCAGGCGGCCGCGCAGGCGGCCGCGCCCCTGGGACTGAGTAAAAAAAATCTTGCCGCCCTGCGCGAATTAGGCGAGTTGATCAACTACAACGGCTACGGCGCCTCGATAGCGGACCTCCACTTTCCGCCCGGCACGGTCTATGCGGACCTGCGCCCCTATCTCGACCCCCTGGCCTGGCTTGAGCAGTCGGAGCTGTTACAAGAACTGCGCCAGGGATTTGCCGGTGACATGGCCCGGGCCCGGGCATGTGAACCAATCCGGGAGAGCGCGGCCGGCCGCATCTTTCAGCTGCCGGCCGCGGCATGGGCCAGGCGGGTTTCCGGGGTGTTCAGCAATGAGAAGGCCAGGGAAAGGCCTGACCTGGCCCATGCCCTGCTGGTCGAGAATCCGGACCACAGCTTAAGGATCAGCGTCCGGGCCCCGCTTGCCGACCGCCGGGACGCCGATCTGCTCTGCCGTTTATTCCCCGGCGGCGGCGGCCGGGCCGCGGCCGCCGGGATCAACGCTCTGCCGCCGGACCGGTTATCTTGTTTTATCGATCAGTTCAACCGGATATTCAGCCCATGAGTTGCACTCCGGCCCCTGCGCATTTACTCCGGAAAATCCAGCGTTGGGCAACAACCCTTATCCTGCTGGCGGCATTGCTGCTCATCCTGACCGGTTGCGCTGTCAAACCCATGAAACAGGTATCCCCCGACCGGCTGCCGCCCCTGACCGATGATCTTGACCAGGACTCGCTGGTCGCGGCCATTGGCCACAGTATTCAATACCTGGAAAAGCTGCCGCCCGAACGTAGCTTTGTTTTTGCCGGCACCAGCTGTTCGGCGGCCTGGCTGGCCGAGTCGCTGACCTCTTTTCTGAAACTGCTGGAAAGCGCGCCGGACAATGACGCCCTCTTCAAGGGCATTGCCGGGCAATTCCTGGTTTTTCGGGCCCGGGGCAGCGGCCTTTTCGGAAGGATTCTGGTCACCGGCTACTATGAACCGATCCTGGACGGCAGTTTAACTGAAAAATACCCCTATATTTATCCCCTGTACCGGGTGCCTCCAGACCTGGTGGTCCGCACGGCAGCGGACGGCACCAAAGAGACCGGCCGGCTGGTGGACAACGAACTTGTTCCCTACTGGAGCCGGGCCGAAATAGAAGAGAAAAATCTGCTCGCCGGCCTGGAGATGGTCTATCTCGCCGACCCGGTGGACGCCTTTATCCTCCATGTCCAGGGCTCGGGCAAGATCCGGCTCCGGGACGGGTCGTTGCGCGGGATCCTCTTTGCCGGCAAGAACGGACTCCCCTACAGGAGCATCGGCCGGCTGCTGGTGGATCAAGGCAGGATGAAACTCGCCGAGGTGAGCATGCCCGGGATCAGAAGCTACCTGGCCGCGCACCCGGAGGAATTAACCAAAATACTCCATCACAACCCCTCTTTCATCTTCTTCCGCTGGGACCCGGGCACCGGGCTGGTGGGCAACCTGGGCGCGCCGCTGACCGCGGGCCGGTCAATTGCCGCGGACCAGAAAATATATCCGGCCGGGGCGTTGGGATTTCTGAAGAGCCGGAAACCGCGGCTCGATGCCAGCGGCAAAATCCGCGAGTGGATACCGCTCTCCCGCTTCGTGCTGGTCCAGGACAGCGGCTCGGCGATCAAGGGGCCGGGCCGGCTTGATCTGTTCTGGGGCAATACAGACTATGCCCGGACCGCGGCCGGGGCCATGCAGCACAAGGGCGAGTTTTATCTGTTGGTCAAGAAAAGGCCGTAACAAGTTACGGGTTATTGGTTATTGGTTATTGGTGAATGGTTATAACCTGCTGTTCCTGTTCACAACCTCTCACTGTTCACTTTTGATGAACTCGTAACAACCCGAAAGGCTTCAAATGCCACCCAATAAAATCAACAAGTTACAAGACGAATCACGTCCGTCGAGCAGTAAACATTCAGTAAACCCCCTCCTGTCGGGAAAGGGGTCTTCTTCTACCAACGGCCGCTCCATTGAGAAGGGCCGGCTGTTCATAAACAGGCTATCAAGCAGGAACTCGCTTCGCCGCGGCGGCGATTCGGAATCCATAAGCATATCATGCCGAAGTTGTTTCAAATTCCGCTTTTGCCGTCACGGCTGCGGCTCAGGGTCCGCTACACCGTTCGGTATAAGAAAACCCCTTTCCCGGTCCAACCTCAAACGTACGGGGTTTACCGAAACCTTACGTTATTCATTATTTGTTAATGGTAACAACATGTTGTAATCTTTCACCAATAATCCTATAGTCCCTGCACCCTGCACCCTGCACCTCTGTTCTTGGTTTATCCGTCCTCTGTCCTCTGTCTTCCGTCATCTGTCTCACTCGCTCAGGGAGTCGTAATCAGTAAAATAATCCTTTTCCCTCTGGTGCAGGTCGTTGACAAGTTCATCAGGGGAACGGATAAACTCGTCAACCCCGCCGGAAACATCGGTTATCTCCCCTGCCCCCGCTGATATCAGGTTGAGATGCTTCCATCTGGTGCAATAGTATTTGATCATGTCCGGCAGCTCGGTGTAGATGGTTATATCCGGGCTGGAATCGCCGTAACTCGATTGATGCAGTTTGTCGGCAGACAGCGACTGGGTATTGAAAAAATATTCCAGGAACATCAACTCCGCCGGCATCCGCGCCTCAATGCCGATCCGGTTCAATCGCCGCAGCAAGAACTCGAGCCAGATCCTGCCCCGCTTGACCAGGGGATAGGGCAGGTACAGTTCCTTGGGAAAATTGAGATCAAGATAAGACCTGATCGCCAGGATAAGCTGCCCCAGCTCAACCGGATTGCGGTCAACGAAATGATAGGTCTCACCGGAGAACTCGTCCCGGTTTTCCAGGATATAATGGACAAAGGGCGGGATTTTCTTGGAGTTGGTATAGGAATGCATCACCCCCCGCCGGGTCGGCAGGAACAGCATGGCCTGGTCAACGATGGAAAAAAGCATCCGCTGGAAGCCCTGGATCTTATGGTCGTGTTTGCCGTAGACCACCCCCAGCCGGATAATGGTGCAGTCGAGCCCCCTGGTCTCCCCCAGGTGCCTGAGGGTCATCTCAGCCATCAGTTTTGATCTGGGATAAAAGGGCAGGTCCGCGGTCAGGGGACTATGGTCCTGCTCGGTAAAATTCTCGCCCATGGGCAGGGTGGCGGCCGAACTGAAGTGGATATAGGGGATCTTCAGGGCCATGGCCACCTTGGCCAGGTTGATGCTTCCCAGGTAATTGGTCTCATAGGAAAGCCGGGCATCGCTGTTGATGGCGCTGACCGCGCAGTTGATAATGAAATCCGGCTTGTATCTCTGGAAGTATATCCGGATATCCTCGGGTTCCCTGAGGCTGAGCCGTTTACTGTTCGGGGCGATGACTTCAACTTCGTTCCGGGTTTCTGTTTTGAAATAATGCATCAGGGCGCCGCCGATCAGCCCGGAACCGCCGATCAGCACCCCAAAGGTTCTCGTGCTGATATCAACGATCCGGCCCGGCCGCTTGAGCCTTTTCAACAGGGCCACCGGCTGTTGGAAATCAGGCCCCTCTTCCCCAAGCACCAGGTTGTAGAAATCGCACGCCTTGCAGGCGTCACTTTTCTTGGCAAAGGTCCCCTGCACCCGGCCGCCGCAGAAGGTGCCGGCCACTGTCCAGCAGGCCCTGCCGGAATATCTGCCGCCATGCACCCCGTTGAGCCGGTTCTCCCTGGCAGCCGGGCATATTCCCAACTCATCGGTGGAGGTGCGGCCCGGGCCCCGGCCGCATTTTTTAAATTCCCAGCAATTTAATTTCTTCAGCGTCATCTTGGCCTTCGTGTTTCCAGCATCCGCTCCATTAAGCCGGCCATGCCCGGCCCTCTGCCCCTGTCCCTCCCATTATAACACGTGTCAACCATGATGTCCCAATTCCTGTCCGGAACCTGGCCGCCGGAGCATGAATCCGAACGGCTGCTGTCAAGGATAAAGATTTGACCCCAACCGCCCTCGACTCAATTAAGACTTGACCGGGCAGCGCCAACCAGGTGATACTCTGATCTAAGTTTTCACAGGCAAGGAGTGTGCTCAACAGGTGGTCGCGCCACCCTGCGAGTGGTTACGATCAGGCATCTCGGTTCAATCACGCTGTTTTCTCGATCCGGCGCCGGTGCTGTTTATGAAAAAACTGAATTGCTGGGAATTTAAAAAATGCGGCAGAGAGCCCGGCGGCGTCAAGGTATCCGAACTGGGGGTCTGCCCGGCCTCCACTGAAACACGGGTTGACGGCGTTAACCACGGCGACAAGGGCGGCCGGGCCTGCTGGGCGGTTTCCGGCACCTTCTGCAAGGGCAAGATAGAGGGGACCTTTTCATCCAAGGCATCCAGTTGCATGCTCTGTGATTTCTACAAAAAGGTCTGCCGGGAGCAGGGCAGCGAGTTCAAGGGGGCCGGTTTTATCCTGGAGATCCTGAGAAAGTCGGCGGGACCGGACCGGGGCTCCTGATCAATCACAGGTTGACCAGCATGTCTGGACCATATTTTAGGCCGCAGCCACAACGAACAATGAAAATCTTTACGGACAACGAGCTTCGTCCGGCACGACTTTCATATAAAGTAACCGCTGGATTCCACACCCCGTGACCAGTCAGCTTAACATAAAATGAATATTCGCCTGCAACGCAAAATCGACAGGACAGCGGGCTCCTTTCTCTGCGGTCTCCTCTCTCTGCTGCCCCGGAGAGAACCGACCTCCCGGACCCGGAAGCCCGAAAGAATACTGGTGATCATCCTTTCGGAGATGGGCAGCCTGGCCCTGGCCCGCCCCATGTTCGAGACCATCAGGCAGAACTATCCAACCGCATCGCTGTCCGTATTGATGTTTGAGAAGAACAGGGAGTTTCTGGAAATCCTCGACCTGGTCCCGGCCGGCAACATCCTGACCATCAGGGACTCTTCGTTGCCAGCCATGGCACTGGACAGTCTTGGCGCGATTAAGAGGATGCGGCGGCAAAGAATCGATACGGTCATTGACTGTGAACTTTTTTCCCGGATAAGCAGCATCTTCTCCTTTATGAGCGGCGCCCGGATCCGGGTGGGATTTCACCCCCACACCCAGGAAGGGCTTTACCGGGGCAGTTATATCAACCGGCCGGTTCCCTATAATCCCTATCAGCACATCTCCCAGCAGTTCGTTACCATGGCCGATGCCATTGAGTCGGACCAGGTGCCCAGGTCAAAACGGCTGGTGGGAGAAAACCTGTACCGGTTGCCACCGGCACAGGTCGGCCCGGATGAACTGAAAGGTTTCAACACCCGCCTGCACAACGACTTTCCGGCGATCGCCGACAGGAAACTGGTCCTGCTCTATCCCGGCGGCGGTCTGCTGCCGATCAGGGCCTGGCCCATTGACAAGTATTGCCGGGTGGCGGCCGAGCTTATCCGGCAGGGCCATACAGTGGGGATCATCGGACTGCCCGGGGATAAAGAAACAGCCGCCAGGATTCTCGCCTTCTGCCGTTCGGAACACTGTATCGACCTGACCGGCTACACCGTCACGGTCCGCGAGGTCATAGTGCTGTTCAACCTGGCCGCGCTGCTCATAACCAATGACGGCGGCCCGGGCCATTTTGCCGCCTTGACCCCGATTCCATTCATAATCTTTTATGGACCGGAGACCCCGGTGCTGTACGCACCCCTGGCCGCCAGGGCCAGGATATTTTATGTTCCCCTGGCCTGCTCGCCCTGCCTGACTGCCTATAACCACCGGGATTCTCCCTGCGACGGCAACAATCTCTGCCTGCGGGCCGTCCGGGTCAAGGAGGTCCTGGCCGCGGCCAGGGAACTGCTTGGCGGCCCCCTCCCCGGCATCGGACCTGCAACCTCAACCGGCATGGCCGGACCGGGGTTCGGACCGCAGCCACAACAAAGCAGTAAAAATCTCCCGCCAGGCGCAGGCCTTGTTCGGAACAACCTTCATATAAACCACTAAACCATCAGGAATTCCTTACCATTGCCAAAAAACAACATCACATCGAAAAATCCCAGCGTGGATGCACAAAAGGTTTTTGTCAAACCGGACAACAGCGTGGATATCCAGTGCCCCCGCTGTTTTCGTTCAAAAACCGTTCGCATCGGCCAGTTGATCCCCAACAAGCATCTCCTGAAGATCAGGTGCGTCTGCAACACCGTTTTCACCGTTGCCCTGGAGTTCAGGAAACAGTACCGTAAGGAGACCCGGCTCAATGGCTGCTATCGCAACCTCACCGAGCCGGACGAGATCCGGGAAAAGGCCGCGGCCCAGCCCGAGGTGCTTGTCCACTACGGCGGAGGCAACGAGAGAAGGACACCGGCCAACTGCACCATCGCCAACCTGTCCCGGGGCGGAGTGGGCATCATCGTCAAGGTTCCGCACAACATCCGGGCCGGCCATGAACTTTACGTCGAATTCGCCCTGGACAACTCAGTGGGCTCGATAATCGAAAAGAATGTCCTGGTCAGGGTGGTCAACCACGACTATGTCGGTTGCCAGTTCACCGATCCGGACCAGTTTGACGCCACCCTGGGCTTTCATCTGCTGTGATCAAGGGTCAGGAGTCCTCTGTCCTCTGTCCTCTATCTAAACCGGTACCATGGGCAGATAATCCGGCTCCCAGAACATCTTGTTGATCAACTCCTCCAGCCGGGCCGAATCGTTGTCGTGCTGGAACCGGCTGTACACGCAGAGCCCGCTCACCCCTTGATCAATGGCAGCCTCCCCCACGGCCACCGCCACCTGCCGGCATACCTCGCGCAACCTGCTCACCGGCGGGAAGAGCACCCCGTTTCTCAAATCTGAAACCGGCACCTGCTCGGCCACGGCCCGGGCCGCGGCAGTGAAGAACCCGGGCCGCACCTGGCGGGCGCCGGAGGCGAGCACCCCCAGCCCGACACCGGGGAAGATGAAAACATTGTTGCCCTGGCCGATCCGGATCAGGCGAGCGCCAAAGGAAACCGGGGCAAAGGGACTGCCGGTGGCTACCAGGGCCCGGCCTTCGCTCCAGCGGACAATATCCTCGGGCTGGGCCTCGGCCTTGACCGTGGGGTTGGAAAGGGGCATGATCACCGGCTGTTCCGAGTTTGCCAGCATGGCCCGCACCACATCCTTGGTAAAGGAGCCAGGCTGGCCCGAGGTGCCGATCAGCACGGTTATTTTTTCGTTTATGATCGTGTTGAGCAGGGTGTTGTCCACCGGATTCCGCAGCCACGGCAACCCTTGCGGGTCCTTGGCAAACTTCTGTTTATAGGGTTCCAGCTTACGATCATTGGTCACCAGCCCCCGGCTGTCCACGGTAAAGATCCGCGACCGGGCCTCGGCCGGAGACAGCCCGTCTTCAACCAGTCCCGCCTCAAGTTGTTCGGCAATACCCACTCCGCCGGCCCCGGCGCCGTGGATCAGGTAATCCTGGTCACTGATCCGCTCGCCCTTGATCCTCATCGCGGCCAGGATTCCGGCCAGGGTCACTGCGCCGGTACCCTGGATATCGTCGTTAAAAGAGATCAGATCGTGGAGATAGGCATCACGGATGGCAAAGGCGTTCTGTTTGGAAAAGTCCTCCCACTGGCAGAGGGCATTGGGATAGACGGTGCGAAAGGCCCGGGCAAAACGCTGGACGAACCGGACATACTCCTCACCCTGCAGCCGGGTATGACGCCAGCCGAGATAGTTGGGATCATTGAGCAACTCCTGGTTGTCGGTACCCACGTCCAGGGAGATGGGCAGACAGTGCCAGGGCGCGATCCCGGCCCCCTGGGTATAAAGCATCAGCTTGCCGAGACAGATGGCGATCCCGCCCGCCCCCTGGTCGCCGATGCCGAGGATCCCCTGGTTGTCGGTAACCACGGCCACCCGGATGTCGCGATGGCCGTACTGGAGCAGAATATCCTCGGCCAGGTCGATATTGTCCGGATAGAAATGAATACCATTGGCCATCCGGAACATTGACGAGTAACGCTGGCAGGCAAGACCCACCGTGGGGGTGTAGATGATCGGCATCAGCCGCTCAATGTCCCGGGCGATCAAGGCATGGGCCATGGTAACGTTGCGGTCGAACAGGGAACGGACATAGATGAACTTCTCGATGTCCTCCTGTTTATTGTTAAAGACCTCAAGCCCGTTCTGCACCTGGCCTTGCAGGGACCGAATCGCCGGCGGCACCAGGCCGGAGATTTTCAGGCTCCGCCGCTCCTCCTCGGTAAACGAGGTCCCCTTGTTGGTATAATTGTTGCGCAGTACCTGGACCCCACGGCCGGAGACCCGGATTTCCCTGGTATTGCCATAGTCGTCGTAAACAAGCTCATAGGTTTTCTCAGGCATGGCAGCTCTCCTTGAAGATGTGCCGATCAGGACCTTGCTGATATTTCTTCATCTCTTTGCTGTTAAATAAAGCACTTACCAGGGAAATACAAGAAATTCCGTTTTCTACCGGACCTGCCCGACAAAAATGTCAAAAAACTTCGACAAAGGCCGATGAGTTCGCTACAGTTAAGCAAAAAGGCGGCTGATCCGGTCATTGCCGGTAAACTCCAGGTCTGTAAGCGGTTACAGGGTGCCGGAGATGCAAGGCATTGCCGCCCGTCACCAGTAAACCCTTTGCAGCCCACGATGCCGAAAAAAAAGCGTGTTCCAGAGACAGAGCCCGCCACCCCGGACCAGCCGCCGGGCAAGGCCCGGATCCAAAAAAAGAAATTCAACCAGACCATCTACCTGGACTGGTGCAAGGCCTGCGGCATCTGTATCGCCTTCTGTCCCAGCCAGGTATTTGATGCCGATGAAAACGGCCGGCCGCTGGTAGCCCGGCCGGATGCCTGCACCGGCTGCCGGTTCTGCGAACAGCACTGCCCCGACTTTGCCATTTCCATTACTGAACCCGGGGCCGGGCCGGAGGCAAAAGAGCGATGAAGAACAGGCCGGAAATCCGGAGAAGACTGATCCAGGGCAACGAGGCCATTGTCGAAGGGGCCCTGGCCGCCGGCTGCCGCTTCTTTGCCGGCTATCCCATCACCCCGGCCTCGGAGATCGGCGAGTTGATGGCCACCCGGCTGCCGGAAGTGGACGGCACCTTTATCCAGATGGAGGACGAGATCGCCGGCATGGGCGCAGTGGTCGGCGCCTCCCTGGCCGGGGTCAAGAGCCTGACCGCCACCAGCGGTCCCGGGTTTTCCCTGATCCAGGAAAATCTGGGCTTTGCCTGTATCGCCGAGGTGCCCTGCGTGGTGGTCAACGTGATGCGCGGCGGCCCCAGCACCGGCCTGCCCACCTGCCCGGCCCAGGGCGACGTGCTCCAGGCCCGCTGGGGAACCCACGGCGATCATCCGATCATCGTGCTGGCGGTCTCCTCGGTTATTGACAGCTTCAACATAACGGTCATTGCCTTCAACCTCTCGGAAAAGTACCGGGTGCCGGTGATCATCCTGTCGGACGAGACAGTGGCCCATACCCGGGAGAGCGTGGTCCTGCCGCCGGCCGGGTCCATTGCGGTGGTGGACCGGATCATCCCCACCGTGCCCCCGGAATGGTATCACCCTTACGAGGGCAACAGCCGGGGAGTACCGGCCATGGCCCCGTTCGGCAGCGGCTACCGCCACCACGTCACCGGCCTGGTCCACGACCGGCACGGGTATCCCACCCAGCAGCCCGAGGAGGTCGACGCCTTTACCAGGCGTCTGCACCGCAAGATCAGCAACGGGTTTCATGACATCCATATTGTCCGCCGGCTCCACCTGGAAGATGCCGAGGTGGCGGTGATCGCCTACGGCTCGGTGGGCCGCACCGCGCAACGGGCCGTGGCCATGGCCCGCAACAAGGGGATCAAGGCCGGACTTATCCAGTTGATCACCCTGTTCCCCTTTCCCAAGGAAGCAGTGGTCAACGTACTCCGTCAGTGCCGGGCCGTACTGGTGCCGGAGATGAACATGGGCCAGATCAGCCGCGAGGTCCGGCGGGTCTCTCCGGGCGATACCAAGATCCATAAGTTGAACCGGGTGGACGGCCTGCCCATTGATCCGGACCAGCTCTTTAAAGAACTCCAACTGCTCTGAGCGGTTGCCAAAGGAGAAGGAACATGCCAGTGGCGATGAGTACAATCCGCCAGGAATATCTCCGGCACGACAAGAAATTCCCCCATGTCTGGTGTCCGGGCTGCGGCAACGGCATTGTGCTCGGCGCCATGCTCCGGGCCATCCACCGGCTGGAACTTGCCAAGGACGAGATCGTGCTGGTCTCGGGGATCGGCTGCTCCGGCCGCATGCCGGTCTATGTTGACTTCAATACCCTGCACACCACCCACGGCCGGGCCCTGACCTTTGCCACCGGGATCAAGCTGGCCAGGCCGGCGCTCACCGTGCTCGCGGTGATGGGCGACGGCGATGCCACTGCAATCGGCGGCAACCACTTTATCCATGCCGCCCGCCGCAACCTGAATTTCACCGCGATCATCATCAACAACCAGATCTATGGGATGACCGGCGGCCAGTACTCACCCACCACCCCCTATGGCGCCCGGGCCGCCACAGCCAAACATGGACATATCGAACACGCCTTTTCCATTGCCGAACTGGCAGTGACCGCCGGGGCCTCCTTTGTGGCCCGGGGCACGGTCTACCATGCGGCCCAGCTCGACACCCTGATCGAAAAGGCCATCAGCAGGACCGGCTTCAGCGTGGTGGAGATCATGTCCAACTGCCATGTCCAGTTCGGCCGGCGCAACAAGATGGCCGACCCGGTGACCATGCTGAAATGGTTCCGCGACCGGGCGGTGCGCACCCAGGATGCCGTTGATCTGCATCCCGACTCCCTGAGCGACAAATTCACCATCGGAGTACTCGCTGATGTGGAAAAGCCCAGCTACATCGCTGAATACGAAAAAATAAGGATTCGGGCCAAAAAGAAAAAATAAATACGATGCAGGAAGAACGATACGAAATCCGCTTGAGCGGCTCCGGCGGCCAGGGGATCATCCTGGCGGCGGTTATCCTGGCCGAGGCCGCCGGGGTCCGGCTTGATTACCATGTCTGCCAGACCCAGAGCTACGGCCCCGAGGCCCGGGGCGGACGCTGCAAGGCCGAGGTGGTAATCAGCGACCACCCCATCGACTATCCCCGGGTGATCCAGCTGGACCTGCTCCTGGCCATGAACCAGGACTCCTGCGATGCCTATTTCCTTGATCTCAAGCCCAGCGGACTGCTCCTGGTGGACTCCTCCCTGGTGGAACAGATCCCCACCAGCCGGGTGATTGCCCTGCCCTTTACCCGGATCGCCCGGGACAAGGCCTCCACCGCGCAGGCCGCCAATATGGCGGCCCTGGGCGCCATTGCCCATTCCTGCCCGATAATCAGCCCGGTTGCCCTGGAAAAGGCCCTGAACTCCCGGGTGCCGGCCGGCACGGCGACCAGGAACCGCAGGGCCTTTCCGGCCGGACGGAAAGCGGCCCGGGCCGTGGCTATCGCTGCCCTGCCCCATTCGATCCTCCAAGAGGAAGAAGAGGTCTGAGCAGCATGACCCACCCCCTGCCCCAGCCCATCACCTACGACGCCAAGTTCAAGGTATACCATGAGTTGATGGCCAAGCGGATCCTGGAGATCCTCCTGGTGCTCAGCCCGTTCGACGCCTTTATCATGGAAGAGGACGACAGCCTCGCCTCCCGGATCGTCAACGAATACCAGGGGCTGAACCTGACCCGGCCGCCGCGGACCACCCGGGTCGCCTCGGCCGGCGAGGCCCTGGCCGCGGTGCGGAACCGTCATTTCGACATGGTGATCACCATGCCCCAGGTGGGCGAGATGGATTGTTTCGCCCTGGGGCTGGAGATCAAGAAGATCCACCCCCGGCTGCCGGTCATCCTCCTGGCCCACCGCTTGAGCGGACTGGTCCGGGACCCGGAGCAGACCACCCTGCCGGGAATCGATTACTTCTATATCTGGTCGCCCAACCCGGCCCTGCTGCTGGCCCTGATCAAGAGCCTGGAAGACCGGCTCAACGTCAATACCGACACCCGCCTCGCCATGGTCCGGGTCCTCCTGCTGGTTGAGGATTCGCCCCATTACCGCTCCTTTTTCCTGCCGCTGATCTACCGGGAGGTGGTGCAACAGACCCAGGCGGTGCTGGGCGAGACCTTGAACGAGGAGCACCGGATCCTCAAGATGCGGGCCCGGCCCAAGATCCTGGTGGCGGAGAGCTATGAACAGGCCCTGGCCCTGTTTCGCCGCTTTCGGCCCTATCTGTTCGGCATTATCTCGGATACCCGCTTTCGCAAATCAGGCAAGCCGGACGACCGGGCCGGGCTGAAACTCCTGGCCCATGTCCGTAAAAAGGTGGCGGACATGCCCCTGCTCCTGCTCAGTTCAGACCCGGGCAACCGGGAACCGGCCCTGGAAATCCCGGCCGTGTTCATGGACAAGAGCGCCCCCGGGCTCCAGGAGGGGCTGCACGACTTTTTCCTCAACCATCTCGGGTTCGGCGATTTCGTCTTCCGCCTGCCCGACGGCACTGAAATCGACCGGGCCGAGAATCTCGCCGCCCTTGAGGCAAAACTGGCGGCCATCCCGGCCGAGAGCCTTCTCTACCATGCCGGCCGCAACCATTTTTCCAACTGGGTCATGGCCCGCTCTGAAATAGACCTGGCTGCCAACCTGCACCGGGACCGGCTCAACCGGTTGACCGATCCCGGGGAAATGCGGCGCGAGATCATCGACCAAGTCCATACCCTGCGCCGGCTCCGCCAGCAGGGGGTGGTGGCCCAGTACAATCCCAGGAGTTACGATCCCGAGATCATGGATTTCGTCAAGATCGGCACCGGTTCAATGGGCGGCAAGGCCCTGGGCCTGGCCTTCATGGCCATGGTCCTGGCCAGGCAGCAGGAACTTGGCGAACAATTCCCGGACCTGCCGATCCGGATCCCCAAGACCCTGGTCATCACCACCAACGGCTTTGACGCCTTTATGGAGCATAACCAACTCACCGCCCCCTTCCCGGCCACCCCGGACGAGGAAATCGCGGCCCGCTTCCTGGCCGCGGAGATGCCCGGCTGGCTGACCGAGTTGCTCGCCTCTTTCCTGGCCCAGGTCCGGGCGCCGCTCACGGTCCGCTCGTCAAGCATCCTTGAAGACGCCCATTTCAGGCCATTTGCCGGACTCTACTCAACCTATATGCTGGCCAACAACCAGCCCGGATTCGCCCGGCGGCTGGCCCAACTGCTCGATGCGGTCAAACTGGTATTTGCCTCCACCTATTTTGCCGGTCCCCGGGCCTTTGCCCGCACCATCCATCCCTCCGGCCGGCGGGAAGGGATGGCGGTCATCGTCCAGGTGTTGGCCGGCCGCGATCATGGCGAGTTCTTCTATCCGGCCATCTCGGGAACGGCCCAATCCTATAACTATTACCCGGTGGGGCCGATGCGGCCCGAGGACGGAATCGTCAACCTGGCCCTGGGATTCGGCAAAACCGTGGTCGAGGGCGAACAGAGCCTGCGGTTCTCGCCCGCCTATCCCGAGCACCTGCCCCAGTTCTCCACCGTGGATGATATGCTGGCCAACAGCCAGCGATACTTTTACGCCCTGCGACTGCAAGACCCTCTGCCGGAACTCCGTTTCAGTGCCAACGCCAATCTGGAAAGACGACTGCTGAGCCGGGCCGCAACCGAAGCGCCGGTGGCCGCCCTGACCAGCGCCTACCTCCCGGACGAACACCGGATCAGGGACAGCGGCACCGGCGGCATCCGGGTGTTGACCTATGCCCGGATCCTCAAGCACAAGCTGCTGCCCCTGCCCGAACTGCTCACCGAGGTGCTGGGCCTGGCCCGCACCGGCATGGGCTGTGCGGTGGAGATTGAATTCGTGGTTGAACTGCCCGACGCAGGGAACACGGGCGCCTTTTACCTCCTGCAGACCCGGCCGATCGCCGCTGGCGGAAAAACCGCGCCGGTGCGGATTGGCGAGCAGGAAAAAAAACAGGCCTTCTGCGTCTCAAGCCAGGCCCTGGGCAACGGCGAACTGGAGGACATCGCCGATATCGTCCAGGTGCGGCTGGACTCGCCCGAGGCCGGCGCCAACAAACAGGCGGCCCGGGAGATAGCCAAATTCAACAGCCGGCTGCTCAAGGAAGAACGGCCCTATCTTTTAATCGGACCGGGCCGCTGGGGCTCGGCCGACCCCTGGCTGGGGATCCCGGTCCAGTGGCAGGATATCTCCGGGGTCGGGGTCATGCTCGAACACCGGAGCCGCCACTTTTCCGCCGATCCTTCCCAGGGCACCCATTTCTTCCAGAATATCACCGCCATGGGGATCCCCTATTTCACCATCAATGAAAAAAAACCGAAAAAAGGCGATTTTTTCGACTGGCAGTGGCTGGCCCGCCAGCCGGCCCATGTCGAGACCGGATTAATCCGCCATATCCGCTTCAAGACCCCCTTTACCATCAAAATCGACGGCAGCACCTCCCACGGCATCATGTACATGAAGAGGAGAAAATCATGAACGACATCATGGAGTTGATCACCACCAGGGACCCCGGCCAGAAGGAGTTTCACCAGGCCGTACATGAGGTGTTGGAATCGGTGAAACCGGTGCTGGATCGCAACCGGGAATACCGGCAGGCCGGAATGCTGGAGCGGATCGTCGAACCGGAGCGGGTGATTCTCTTCCGGGTGCCCTGGATGGATGACCAGGGTCAGGTCCGGGTAAACCGGGGGTTCCGGGTGGAGATGAACAGCGCCCTTGGTCCCTATAAGGGGGGACTGCGCTTCCACCCCTCGGTCAACCTGGGGATCATGAAATTCCTTGCCTTTGAGCAGGTGTTCAAGAACAGCCTGACCACCCTGTCCATGGGCGGCGGCAAGGGCGGTTCCGACTTCAACCCCAAGGGGCGATCGGACGCCGAGGTGATGCGCTTCTGTCAGAGCTTCATGGCTGAACTCTTCCGCCATATCGGGGCCAACACCGATATTCCGGCCGGCGATATCGGGGTGGGGGCCCGGGAGATCGGCTTTCTCTTCGGCATGTACAAGAAACTGAAAAACGAATTTACCGGGGTGCTGACCGGCAAGAGCCTGGCCTGGGGCGGCAGCCTGATCCGGCCCCAGGCCACTGGCTACGGGGCGGTCTATTTTGCCGCCGAGATGCTGGCCACCCGTGCTGAAACCATGGCCGGCAAGACCTGCCTGGTCTCGGGCAGCGGCAACGTGGCTCAGTACACCGCGGAAAAAATCCTGGAGCTGGGCGGCAGGGTGGTGACCATGTCCGACTCCTCGGGGATGATCCTTGACGAACAGGGGCTGGACCGGGAAAAACTCGACCTTATAATGGAACTCAAAAATATCCGCAGGGGCCGGATCAAGGAGTATGTCGACCATTATCCCGGCGCGGTCTACACCGAGGCTGACCCGGGCCTGGATTACAACCCGCTCTGGGATGTCCCGGCCGGCTGCGCCTTTCCCTGCGCCACGGAAAACGAGATCAACGGCCGCGATGCGGAAAACATGGTCAAAAACAGGATCAGCCTGGTCAGTGAAGGCGCCAACATGCCGGCCACCCCCGAGGCGGTCAACATCTTTCTCGAACACGGGCTTCTCTACGCACCGGGCAAGGCGGCCAATGCCGGCGGGGTGGCGGTGTCCGGCCTGGAAATGGCCCAGAACTCGATGCGGCTCCACTGGCCCCGGGAAGAGGTGGACAACCGGCTCAAGCAGATCATGCACTCCATCCACCACACCTGCCTGGAGGCGGCGGCCGAATACGGCGAGCCCGGCAACTACCTGGTCGGCGCCAACATTGCCGGCTTTATCAAGGTGGTGGATGCGATGCTCGACCAGGGGCTGGTCTGAGCTTTTTCCGCCGGGCCTTCCCCACTGGCCAAAGAAATACTTGCCAGGAATCTCGCGGGCGGCACAGGATGTCGGCCCTCCCCTGCCGGTAACCGGTTAAAGCGCCAGGGCCGCTTCGGTGCCGCTTCTGAGAGCAGCGCCAAGATTTGCCGGGACAGCGGCGTCGCCCACGGCAACCACCTGCCTGATTTTACCGGCAAGTGCCGCCAGGAGCGTGTTCTCGGGCACACTGTTAATTGCCAGGATAACATTGTCCGCCGCCAGGAAACGCCCTTGACCCTGTTTGTCGATGAGATGGACCCCTTTTTTCTCAAGGGCCACCAGCCGGGTTTCGGTCAGAATGGTTACCTCTTTTTCCTGGAGCCGGGCCAGCAGCCGCTGCCTGGGAATTTTTTTCATCCTGGCAAGTACCTCCGGCAGGATCTCAACGATGGTAACCCGGCGGTCCGGACCGGCAAGCCAGTCCGCGGTTTCGCAGCCCAGGTCGCTGCCGCCGATAATAACCAGCCGCCGGCCGAGTGGCGGCTTTGCCCGGTAAACCGTCCGGGCATCATAAACCTGGCTCCCATCGATGCCGGGAACCGGGAGGCGCCCCGGCCGGGACCCGCAGGCCACGATCACCACATCCGGGGCATGGGCAACAATTGATTCCTGCTCGGCAACCTGCCCGGTCCGTACGCATACCGTGCCAGCGGCCAGACGGTGTTGCAGATAACGCAGCACCTCGGTCATCTCCTCCTTATAGGGCGCCAGATGGGCCAGTCTGATCTGACCGCCGAGCTGGTCCTGTTCCCATAACTCCACCGCATGGCCCCGCTGGTCGGCAATTATTGCCGCCTGGATGCCGCTGGGCCCGCCGCCGACCACCAGCACCTTCTTTTTCTCGGTCGCCGGCCTGATCTGCCAGAGATATTCCTGGCCGGCAAAGGGATTAACGCTACAGCAGCGGCCGATGCCCCGCACCCCCTTGTCGGCGCAGTCTTCCAGGCAGTAGACACACCCCCTGATATCGCTGAACCGGCCGGCAGCCGCCTTGCCCGGCAGGTCCGGGTCAGCGACCAGGGCCCTGGCCATGGCAACAAAATCCGCCTTGCCCTGGCCGATAATTGCATCGGCCAGGGCCGGGGTGTTTATCTTGCCGATCGCAACAACCGGGATGGTGACCGCGCCCTTTATCCGGGTTGCCAGGTCGACCAGCGGGCCAGGCCCGCTGTCGTGACCGGGAATGGTCACGAATTTGCTGGACTTGTTGCCGCCGTTGGCGACAATGGCGTCAGCGCCGGACCTTTCCACCAGAACGGCAATCGCCAGGGCCTCATCCACTCCCAGGCCGTGTGACACGTATTCATCGCAGACCAGCTTGACCATGACCGGAAACCGCCGGCCAGCGGCGATCTTTACCTTTTGAATCAGGCGGCACAGGAAACGGGCCCGGTTCTCGACCGAACCACCCAGTTCATCGGTCCGCCTGTTCAACAAAGGGGAAAGGAGCTGGGCGATCAGGTCACCGTAGCTTGCCTGGATCTCCACGCCGTCATAGCCAAGCTCTTTAGCGCTTGCCGCGCCATCGGCCATGATCTCAAGAATCTCCGTTGCCTCGATCAGGGACATGCCGTTGGCCAGGGACACCTTCCAGTTACCGCCCTTTTTCCTGGCCCCGGGAGTCCCTTGGGCAACAGTTCTTTCCTTGGGATAGTTGAGCTGCATAAAGACCCTGGCACCCTGGCCATGGATGACGGCAACCAGTTCCCGCACACTCTCGGCATATTCAGGCCGGTCAATCCGCAATTCATGGGGACCCTTATAGGCCCGGGGGTAATCAAGACAGGGGCAGTCCAGAACAATAAGGCCGACCCCGCCTTCTGCCCGAGCCCGGTAAAACTCCAGCATCCTGGGGTTGACCCGGCTTTCAGTGGCGTACTTGGTGGGGTAAAGGGGCATGATGATTCTGTTCCGAAGGGAACACTCGTTGATGGCGGCTGGTGAGAAAAGATTGGCAAAGTCCATTTTAAGCGTCTCCCGCGGCCACCGCTCCGGGCCGGCCGCCATTTATGACTGCACTCCGTGGTTTACCTTTGCCTTAGCGCGTCAACATGGACCTGTCAAGAAGCTGTCCCCCTGTCTGCTTAGCCTCGTGCCCATCCAGAAATGGCCCTTTCGCCCAATCTCGGCGTCATGCTCAAAAAATAATCCTCGTAATATCATTTATATGACTCCGGTTATTTTTTTCGCGATCCTTGATCTTGAACGAAATTGCTCAT
>JAKITW010000036.1 GCA_021647905.1 Desulfobacterales bacterium
TGCCGAAGTTGTTTCAAATTCCGCTTTTGCCGTCACGGCCGCGGCTCAGGGTCCGCTACACCGTTCGCTATAAGAAAACCCCTTTCCCGGTCCAACCTCAAACGTACGGGGTTTACCGAAACCTTACCCACGGCCATGCGACCCGAATTCGAGGTTGGAGTTATGTCATAATAAAAAAAAGAGCGCGGGGCAAGGGCAGGGGTGTCGGGCAGAAATAATTTTAGATGGTTGGCGAGTTCCGCAAAACGGGTATCATTGTTGGGGGATGATCTCAGCGGAACAGTCCGGCCGACAGGACCGGCCGAGTAAGGCTTTATAAAGGAAATTTTGATAAGGAGCAGAGCGGATGGATACCAAGAGCAAGACGAGCAATTTGTCCCGGATGATAGTGCTGTTTCTGGTGATTTTTGTGGGGATCGGTTTCCTGATCCCGGAGGCGTCAAGGGCCGCCTCTGCCAAGGAGATCAACATCCGGGTTGACGCCGCCTTAAAGCGGTTCAAGAAAGAGGTGGTGGGTGGGGCCGAGTTCTTGAAAAAAGCGGACGGGGTGCTGGTCTTTCCCCGCGTGATCAAGGCCGGCATCGGCATTGGCGGCGAGTATGGCGAGGGGGCCCTGCGGATCGGCGGGAAGACCGTTGAGTATTACAGTACTGCCGCCGCCTCGATCGGCTTTCAACTCGGGGCCCAATCCAAGTCCGTGGTGCTGGTCTTCTTGACCAGAAAGGCGCTGGCCGATTTCAGGAACAGCGAGGGCTGGAAGGCCGGGGTGGACGGCTCGGTGGCCCTGATCAAATGGGGAGTCGGCGAGGATGTCAACTCCATGGATATCAAGGACCCGATCGTCGGCTTCGTGTTCAGCAACAAGGGGTTGATGTACAACCTGACCATCGAGGGGTCCAAGTTCACCAGGATCGTCCGCTGATATCGGCCCGCCGATGGTTTTTAAAAAAACCTCTTTCCTTATCCGTGTTAACCCGTGGTAACCGTTCACCGGGGGTATGGAATTACGGTAACCTCATGCCCGTAAGCGTTCATCCCTGTAACTTCAAAGGGCCAGCCCGGCGCGGCGACTTTCATATAATTTTTTCGGAGATAACAGCTTGAGGCATAAGGCACGATCCATCATGTTGCAGGGTACCTGCTCCGATGCGGGTAAATCGGTGCTGACCGCGGCCTTCTGCCGGATCCTCCTCCAGGACGGACTGCGGGTCGCGCCGTTCAAGGCGCAGAACATGTCGCTTAACTCCTTTGTCACCCGGCACGGCCTGGAGATGGGCCGGGCCCAGGTGGTCCAGGCCCAGGCCGCCCGCCTCGATCCGGACGTGCGGATGAACCCGGTGCTCTTAAAGCCCTCCAGCGACGTGGGCAGCCAGGTGATCGTCATGGGTAAACCGGTGGCCAATATGAAGGTGGCCGAGTATCTGGCCTATAAGCCCACGGCCTGGCAGGCAATAACCGATGCCTATGATTCCCTGGCCCGGGAATATGATCTCATTGTCCTGGAAGGGGCCGGCAGTCCGGGGGAGATCAATCTCAAGCACCATGACATTGTCAACATGGCCATGGCCCGTCATGCCGGGGCCCGGGTATTGCTGGTGGGCGATATCGACCGGGGCGGGGTCTTTGCCTCCCTGGTGGGCCATTATGAGCTGATGGAGGAGTGGGAACGGCAACTTATGGCCGGCTACCTGATCAACCGCTTTCGCGGCGATGCCTCCCTGCTTGAGCCGGCCTTCTCCTTTATGCGGGAGCGGACCGGCTGGCCAACCTTCGGGGTGGTGCCCTATCTTGTTGATCTCGGGCTGCCCCAGGAAGATTCGGTCAGCTTTAAGAACGGCCTCTATGACAAGCCGGTCCCGGCCGGGGAACACGTCCAGGTGGCAATGATCGACCTCCCCCATATCTCCAACTTCACTGATATCGAACCCTTTCTCAACGAGCCGGACGTGGATCTGCGCATCGTGCGCCGGTCCGATGAACTGGGTTCGCCGGCCGCGCTGATCCTGCCCGGCAGCAAAAACGTGATCGCGGATCTCGAATTTCTGGTCTCCTCCGGCCTGGCCGGGGCGGTTTGCCGCCTGGCCGAGGGAGAAAACACGGAGATCATCGGTATCTGCGGCGGGTTCCAGATGCTGGGCCGGACCATCAGCGATCCCCATGGGCTGGAATCAGACGGCCGCAGTCTGCCCGGCCTGGGGCTGCTGGACCTGGAAACCGTGCTTGATCCGGACAAGACCCTGGTGCAGCGGAGTTTTGTCCATTGTGACTCCGGCGAGCAACTGACCGGTTACGAGATTCACCACGGTCGAAGCGTTTCCAGTTGCCGCGCCTTTCTTGAGGACGGTTCCGGGCAGCGGCAGGGGGCGGTCTCGGCGGACGGGCTTGTCTGGGGCAGCTACCTGCACGGCATCTTTGACCAGGACCGGTTCCGGCGCTGGTTCATCGACCGGCTGCGGGTTCGCAACGGCTATGCGGCCATGGAAAAGATCCTGGCGCCCTATGACCTGGAGCCCGCCCTTGACCGGCTGGCGGCCGCGGTGCGTGCCAGTCTGGATATGGCGGCGGTCTACCGCCTGCTGGGCCGGTAATATGTTGTTGTTCCTGGTGAATAAAGCAGACTAAAGCTTGGGCTTGCGCCGGTGCTTGACCGGCAGGATGCCGAGCTGTTCCCGGTACTTGGCCACGGTGCGGCGGGCGACCTTGATGTCTTCCCCGGCAAAGAGCAGGGAGATGGCGTTGTCAGTGAGCGGCTTGTCCGGGTCCTCTTTTTTGATCAGCAGCCGGATCCGGTCGCGGATGGACTCCGCGGCCACGTCGTTGCCGCCTTTTTTGGTCAGGCCGGCGCTGAAAAAGTATTTCAGTTCATAGATCCCCTGGGGGGTGTGGACGTATTTGTTGGTGGTCACCCGGCTCACCGTTGATTCGTGCATTTCGATGTCCTCGGCCACGTTACGCAGGACCAGGGGCCTGAGATGGCTGACCCCCTTTTCGAAAAATTCCCGCTGGAACTTGAGCAGGCTCTCCACCACCTTGTAGATGGTCCGTTGCCGCTGCTGGATACTCTTGATCAGCCAGACCGCGTCCTTGAGCTTGTCCTTGATGTAGCTCCTGGTCTCCGGGTTGACCGTGGCGTCGTTGTCAAGGATGTCCTGGTAAGCGGAAGAGACCTGCAACCGGGGCAGCCCCTCGTCGTTGAGCACGATCAGGTACTCGTCGTCCACCTTGTGGATGAACACGTCGGGGATGATGTAATGGGTGTCTTCATCGGAGTAGCCGCGGCCCGGGAACGGGTCCAGCCGGGTGATGATATCCACCGCGGCGAGCACGCTTTTAACCGGCCGGGCAACGGCTTTGGCAATGGCGGCGTAGTTCTTGGTCTCCAACTGGTGGAGATGGTCGCGGATAATCGTCTCCGGCAGCCGATTGGTGAGTTCGAGCCGTTTAAGCTGCAGGAGCAGGGATTCCTTGACGTCCCGGGCCGCGATCCCGGCCGGGTCCATCTCCTGGATCGTGGTCAGGGCCCGGCGGGCGACCTCCTCGCTGCAGGGAACCTGGCCGACGATCTCTTCAAGAGATGCCTTGAGGAAACCGTGCCGGTTCAGGCTGCCGATGATGAACTGGCCGGCATTTTTTTCCTCCTCGCTGAGCAGGGCATGGGCCAGTTGCCACTGGAGATGGGACTGGAGATTGGGTTTCTTGGCCAGGAAATCCAGCCGGGTGACCCGGTTGGGGTCCGGGGCCTCCCGGGAAAAGGAGAAACCGGCATCATAGTGGTTGGCATAGTCCTCTTCCCAGTTGGTCTCCGCCATGGGGGTGGGACTGCTCTCCATGGAGACTTCCTCGGTTTTTTCGCCGGCCAGGGCATCGGATTCTTCCGGGGGCAGGGCTGCCTCGTTTTCGTCGGGCACCGCCTCTTCAAGCAGCGGATTCCGCTCGATCTCCTGACGCAGGGCCTCGGCCAGTTCCAGCCGGGAGAGCTGGAGCAGCTTGATCGCCTGTTGCAGCTGCGGGGTCATCAGCAGCTGTTGCGTCATCTTGAGCTGTTGCCTGAGTTCCAGTACCATCTCTCCGCTCTATTGCCGCCCGTGGCCGGGATTACATGCTGAAGTTTTCGCCGAGATACATCTTCCTGGCAATCTTGTTTTTAACGATTTCCTCGGCCCGGCCGTGGACCAGGATCCGGCCGTTGTTGATGATGTAGGCCATGTCGCACACCGAGAGCGTTTCGCGGACATTATGGTCTGAGATCAATATCCCCAGCCCTTTCCGCCTGAGGTCGGCGATGATCTGCTGGAGATCGGCCACTGACAGGGGATCGATCCCGGCAAAGGGTTCGTCGAGCAGGATAAAACGGGGCTCGGTGGCCAGGCAGCGCATGATTTCCAGCCGGCGCCGTTCACCGCCGGACAGGGTGTGGGCCATGTTGTCGGCCAGGTGCTCGATCTTCAGCTCCTGGAGCAACCGCTTGACCCGGGTATTGATCACTGCTTTGTCAAGGCCCAGGGGTTCAAGGACGATCCGGACGTTTTCCTGTACCGTGAGCTTCTTGAACACCGAGGACTCCTGGGCCAGGTAGGCTATTCCCCGGCGGGCCCGTTCATGGATGGGAAGCCGGGTGATATCCTCGTTGTTGAGCAGGATGGCGCCGCTGTCCGGCCGGATGAACCCGGCAATGGAATAGAAGGTGGTGGTCTTGCCGGCCCCGTTGGGGCCCAGGAGCCCTGCCACCATCCCGTTTTCCACCTGGAGACTGACCCCGTCCACCACCCGGCGGTTCCGGTACTGTTTGACAATCTCTCTGGTAGCCAGTACAGCCATTACTCCGTCACCTGACCCGGCCCGTTGTCCGGATAGATGTATGCCTTGACCCGCCCGGTGCCGGTGCCGCTCCGCTCAACCACGCTGGTCCCCTGGTCCAGAAGAAGGGTGATCCGGTCGCCGGTGACCATGTTCTTGTCCTGCCAGGCCTTGGCATTGCCGAAAAGGACCACCTTTTGTTCCCGGGCGAAAAACTCCATTGTATCGCCGCTGGCGGTCAGCTTCCCCTTGGTGATCGTAACATTGCCCCGGGCGGTGAGTTTCCTGATTCTCTGGGTCATGTCCGTGCCTGGTTTGTCCACGTTCTGGGGCAGATAGGAGACCGTCATCTCTCTGGCGGTAATGGTTATATCCCCTTGCCTGGCCTCCACCCGGCCGGTGAACAGGACCAGGTCGTCCTGCTGGCGGGACTCCATCCGGTCCGCCTCGATCAACAGCGGGGTCCGGCCGTGGGCCTTGGCGTCTGGTGCCTTCTTCGGGCCTGGCGTTGAGGCCTTGGGAGCGCTTTTCCGGGAGTCCGCCCTGATCAAGATCGGGGCACTGGCCTGGGGCCGGGCCTTGCGGGCCGCCGCCTCGATCAGCAGGGGGGGCGGACCGTTGGCCCCGCCCGGCGGGCCTGCCGCCCGGCAGGGGGTCAGGCCCGCCAGGACAACCGAGATGATTCCGATGATCTGGAAGGGGCGGAAGTGCATGCTGGCGGTCTCTGCTCTGTAATCGCTGGTTATCATTGCCTTTGTTACCTGTCCGGGACTCGGGCAGGGGGGGTATTTTTTCCTGCTAGAGCATACTGAGTGTTGCGGTGAAAGTAAAGTGTTCTCCGTTGCCGGTTCCACAAAGATTTCTTTACAGAGTCGCGGCTTATCATTAGAATACCGCTTTGGTTTTTCAGGGGACAGGGGACAGAAGACAGAAGACAGAAGACGGAAGACTGAGGACAGAAGACAGAGGACAGAGGACAGAGGACAGAAGACAGAGGACAGAAGGCAGAGGGCAGAGGGCAGGGGACAGAGGGCGGAAGACGGAAAATGAGTGCTGAGCAATGAGTAACCAGCGATGAGTGCGGAAGCAAGAAGATAACAGAAAAAAACTGGTGCCAGTGGTGGTGGCTGAAACCTGTGTCTGTCTGTCAATCTAAAAATCCGCGGAGAGAGATTTTCATATACATGAAACGAGGCGGCCAATGAAGAAACGCATTGAAAAGGCAAAGGTCCTCATTGAGTCCCTCCCTTATATCCGGGAGTTTTACGGCAAGACGGTGGTGGTCAAGTATGGGGGCCACGCCATGGCGGACGAGCAGTTGAAGAAGAGCTTTGCCCTGGATATCATCCTGATGAAGTATATCGGCATCAACCCGGTGGTAGTCCATGGCGGCGGCCCGCAGATCAACCAGGTGCTTGACCGGATGCGGATCACCCCCAGCTTTATCCAGGGGATGCGGGTCACCGACGGTGAGACCATGGACGTGGTGGAGATGGTCCTGGTCGGCAAGGTCAACAAGGAGATCGTCGGCCTGATCAATCAGCACGGCGGCCGGGCCGTGGGGCTTTCCGGCCGGGACGGCGATATGATCCGGGCCCGGAAGATGACGGTCAGGAAGAGCCAGGCCGCCGATGCCCCGCCGGAGATCATCGACCTCGGCCGGGTCGGCGAGGTGACCCGGGTCAATCCGGCGGTGCTCCAGTCCCTGGATGTTGCCGACTTCATTCCGGTGATCGCGCCGGTGGGGGTGGGCGAGGATCGTTTTTCCTATAATATCAACGCCGACCTGGTGGCCGGGGCCGTTGCCGGGGAGCTGAAGGCGGCCAAACTGGTCCTGCTCACCGACGTGGCCGGGGTTCTGGGCAAGGACGGGAAACTGCTCACCTCGCTGAACAGCGGTCAGGCCGGGGACCTGATCCGTTCCGGTGACATCGCCGGCGGGATGATCCCCAAGGTCAAATGCTGCCAGTCCGCCCTTGGACTGGGGGTGGGCAAGGCCCATATCATCGACGGCCGGGTGGAACATGCCCTGCTGCTGGAGCTGTTCACCGATCAGGGGGTGGGCACGGAGATTGTGCAATGAGCAATACCAGCCAGGACTGGATCCAGCGGGCCGACCGGGTTCTGGTCGGCAACTACAGCCGCTTCCCCGCAACAATGGTGCAAGGGCGCGGCTCTAAGCTCAAGGATGCCGATGGCCGGGAATACCTGGATTTTCTCTCCGGAATAGCAGTCTGCGCCCTGGGTCACTGTCACCCGGCGGTCACCCGGGCGATCTGCGAACAGGCCGGCGAACTGGTCCATGTGTCCAACCTGTTTTACACCCGGCCCCAGATCGAACTGGCTGAACTGCTGGTTGCCAATTCGTTTGCCGACCGGGTCTTTTTTGCCAACAGCGGTGCCGAGGCCAATGAGGCGGCGATCAAGCTTGCCCGCAAGCACAGCGCCGCGGCGCGGTTTGAGATTATTTCGCTGGCCGGCTCTTTCCACGGCCGGACCCTGGCCACGGTGGCGGCAACCGGCCAGCCCAGGTTCCACCAGGGTTTCGAGCCGATGCCCGCGGGATTCGTGCATGCGCCCTTTGGCGATCTCAGCGGTCTGGAGGCGATGATCGGGCCCAGGACCTGCGCTGTTCTCTGCGAACCCCTGCAGGGGGAAAGCGGGGTCCGGCTGCTTGCGCCGGACTATCTCAAGGGAATCCGGGAACTGTGCGACCGCAACGGTCTGCTCCTGATATTCGACGAGGTCCAGACTGGTATCGGCCGCACCGGCACCCTGTTCGCCCACGAGCAGCTGGGGGTTGTCCCGGATATCCTTACCTCGGCCAAGGCCCTGGCCAACGGGTTGCCCCTGGGCGCGATGCTCACCACTGAAAAAATCGCCGCCTCCCTGACTCCGGGCTCGCATGCCTCCACCTTTGGCGGCAACCCGGTGGCCGCGGCCGCGGCAGTGGCCACCCTGAAGATTGTGCTTGGCAAGGGATTTCTCGATGAGGTGCGGGCCACGGGTGATTATCTGGGCGAACAACTGGCCGGACTTGCCCGGAAACATCGCCAATATGCCACGGGCAGCCGGGGCATGGGGATGATCCGGGCCCTGGAGTTGACCGGGGCCGGGATCGACCAGGGGATAACCCTGGTCAACCGGATGTTCGACCAGGGTTTTCTGATCAACTTTGCCGGCAATACGGTGCTCCGGTTCGTGCCGCCGCTTACGGTCGGCCGGCCGGAGATCGATACCATGATCAGCGCCCTTGACCAGACCCTGGCCGCTCTGCCCTGACCGGGCAATAATATATTTGCAAAAAGCGACATTTTTTATATAAATGAATGTTTCGGCTCAATATGCCCTCCTTTTCGCGGTGTGATCGCGGCGGGCAGGTATTGAGCCTTCATCATTTAAGAGACTGATGATCATGGCAACGCATCTGTTAAATCTCTGGGATTGTACCGCCGAGGAGCTGAACGCCTATATCCGGCGGGCCCTTGAACTCAAACAGGAGGCCCGGGCCGGAACCAGCCACCGGCAACTGGCCGGCAGGATTGTCGCCCTGGTCTTTGAAAAGCCCTCCACCCGGACCCGGGTTTCCTTTGAGGCCGCCATGTACGGCCTGGGCGGCCAGGTGATCTTCATGGCGGACAAGGACACCCAGATTTCCCGGGGCGAGCCGTTAAAGGATATGGCCCGGGTGCTGGCCCGCTACGTGGACGGGATGGTGGTCCGCACCTACGGCCAGGAGGTGGTGGAGGAGTTGGCCCGCTTTTCCACGGTCCCGGTGATCAACGCCCTGACCGATCTCCATCACCCCTGTCAGATCCTGAGCGATATCATGACCGTGATCGAAAACAAGGGCGATATTGAAAAACTGCATGTAGCCTGGGTCGGCGACGGCAACAATATGGCCAACTCCTGGATCCAGGCGGCCGGGCGGATGGGTTTTTCCCTGACCCTGGCCTGTCCCGAGGGCTATGATCCGGACCCGGACATCCTGCTTCAGGCCCGGGAACAGGCACCCCGGCCGATCAGCCTGATCCGTGATCCGGCCGGGGCGGTCCGGGGTGCCGATGTGATCAACACCGATGTCTGGGCCAGCATGGGCCAGGAAGACGAGCAGCAGGTCCGGGCCCGGATATTCAGGCCCTTTCAGGTCAATCAAGAGCTGCTCGGCCAGGGCAATGCGGACGCCATTGTTCTCCATTGCCTGCCGGCCCATCGCGGCGAGGAGATCACCGATGCGGTGCTGGAAGGCAAGCAGTGCGTGGCCTTTGACCAGGCCGAGAACAAGCTCCATATCCACAAGGCGATCCTGGAGAGACATCTGCTTGGGAAGTGAGGCGCAGATTGTTAACTCAGAATTGTGAATTTTGAATTAAGAATTAAGAATTGAGAATCAATACTCTGATGAATCAGGGTATTGAAGATACGGAGAGATAAATGGCGGTAAACAAGATAGTGTTGGCCTATTCCGGCGGGCTGGACACCTCGGTGATCCTCAAATGGCTGGCAGAGCAGTATCAATGCCCGGTGGTGGCCTTTGCCGCCGACCTCGGCCAGCGTGAGGACTGGGACGCGGTCCGGGCCAAGGGCATGGCCACCGGCGCCGACAAGGTGGTGATCAGCGATCTTAAGGAAGAGTTTGTCCGGGATTACATCTTCCCGGCCTTCCGGGCCAATGCCATCTATGAGGGCTCCTATCTGCTGGGCACCTCCCTGGCCCGGCCGCTGATCGCGCAAGAGCAGGTGCGGCTGGCCGGGGCCGAGGGCGCGGACGCGGTGAGCCACGGCGCCACCGGCAAGGGCAACGACCAGGTCCGTTTCGAGTTGAGCTATATGGCCTTGAATCCACGTCTGGCGATCATCGCCCCCTGGCGAATCTGGGACCTCAACTCCCGGACCAGGCTGGTCGCCTATGCCGAGCAGCACGGAATCCCGGTGCCGGTTACCAGGGAAAAGCCCTACAGCTCGGACGAGAACCTGCTCCATATCAGCTTTGAGGGCGGCATTCTCGAGGACCCCTGGAACGAGCCCGAGGAGTCGATGTTCGAGTTGACCTGCTCGCCGGAAAAGGCGCCGGACAGGCCCACCTATATTGAACTGGAGTTTGAGCAGGGCGACCCGGTGGCCATTAACGGCGAACGGTTGTCTCCAGCGGCCCTGTTCACCGAGTTGAACCGGCTGGGCCGGGAAAACGGGATCGGCCGGCTGGACATGGTGGAGAACCGGTTCGTGGGGATGAAGTCCCGCGGCGTGTACGAGACCCCGGGCGGCACCATCCTCCGGGCCGCCCATCGGGACCTGGAGACCATCACCATGGACCGGGAGGTGCTGCGGGTCCGCGACAGCCTGGTGCCGCGTTATTCGGAGCTGGTCTATAACGGGTTCTGGTTCTCGCCGGAGATGCGCCTGCTGCAGAAAACCATGGATGATGCCCAGGCCACGGTGAGCGGCGTGGTCCGGCTCAAGCTCTACAAGGGCAACTGCATGCCGGTGGGCCGGAAATCGGACAATTCTCTTTACCGCGAGGCCCTGGCCACCTTTGAGGAGGACCAGGTCTACAACCAGGCGGATGCGACCGGATTCATCCGCTTAAACGCCCTGCGGCTCAGGGTCCAGGCCTTAAAATGAAAAAGAGCAGAGATATCGCCCCGGCCGGGGCCGGGTCCAAGCCCTGGTCCGGCCGGTTCAGCGAAAAGACCGCTGCCTCGGTGGAGGCCTTTACCGCTTCCATTCATTACGATTACCGGCTCTATCGCCACGATATCGCCGGCAGCCGGGCCCATGCCCGGATGCTCGCCCGGCAGGGGCTGCTCACCAACGAGGAGCGGGACCGGATTCTCGCCGGACTTGATGCCATTGAAGAGGAGATCGACAACAACAGTTTTGTCTTCCGGCCCGAACTGGAAGATATCCACATGAATATCGAAAAGGCCCTGGTGGACAAGATCGGCCCGGCCGGCGAAAAGCTGCATACGGCCCGGAGCCGTAACGACCAGGTGGCCCTGGACATGCGTCTCTATCTCCGCGAGGAGAGCGGCCGGTTCATCGAGCTGCTCACTGAACTGCAGAAGGGTTTCGTCGGCCTGGCCCGCCGCTATCTCGGGGCGGTGATGCCCGGGTACACCCACCTGCAGCGGGCCCAGCCGCTTCTGCTCAGCCATCACCTGCTGGCCTATTACGAGATGTTCGGCCGTGACCGGGAGCGGCTGGCCGACTGTCTGAAGCGGATCAACGTAATGCCCCTGGGCGCGGCGGCCCTGGCCGGCACCGGGCTGCCCGTTGACCGGGAATCCGTGGCCCGGGAACTCGGTTTCCCAACCGTGACCGCCAACAGCATGGATACCGTGGCTGACCGGGATTTCGTGGTCGAGTTCGCCGCGGTATGCACCCTGATCCAGCTCCATCTGAGCCGGCTGGCCGAGGAGTTGATCCTCTGGGCCGGCCAGGAGTTCTCCTTTGTCGAGATCGCCGACCGTTTCTGCACCGGCAGCAGCATCATGCCCCAGAAGAAGAATCCGGACATTCCGGAGTTGATCCGCGGCAAGAGCGGCCGGGTGGTGGGCAGCCTGATGGGATTGATCACCATGCTCAAGGGGCTGCCCCTGACCTATAACCGCGACCTGCAGGAGGACAAGGAGTTGATCTTCGACAGCGTGGACACGGTGGGCCAGTGTCTGGCGATCAGCACCGAGCTGTTGGGCGGGTTGACCTTTAACACCGAGACCATGGCCCGGGCGGCCCGGTCCGGCCAGATGACCGCCACTGATCTGGCCGATTACCTGGTCCTGAAAAAAATGCCCTTCCGGTCCGCCCACGCAGTGGTGGGCCGGGCCGTGGCCTTTTGTATTGAGCAGGGCCGGGAACTGGCCGATCTTTCCCTGGCGGAACTGCGTGAATTTTCTCCGTTGATCGAGGCGGATGTCTTTGCGGTGCTTTCGGTGCGGGGTTCGGTGGACAGCCGGCAATCCAGCGGCGGTACCGGTACCGGTGTGGTGACCCGGGCCCTGGCCCGGGCCGAGGCGGCCCTGGGAATTGAATCCGGAGGTGATCGATGAAGCGCATTGACGCGGCAGGCCTGATGGGCCAGTCGGTTTTTATGTTGGCCCTGGCGCTGCTCCTGGTCGGCTGCGGCCGCAAGACCCTGCCAGTGCCGCCCCAGGGGCTGCTGCCGGCGCCGATCTCCGATCTTGCCTATACCCTTGACGCCGACGGGGTGACCTTGACCTGGTCTTACCCAATGCGTCTGGAGAACGGTGAGCCCCTGGACCAGGTGGACGGGTTTGAACTGATCCGGGCGGTGATGCCGGAAAAGGATGGTTGCGCCGGATGTCCGATACCCTTTCAGGGGCCGGAGAAGATCCCGGTCAGGGCCTTGAACGAGGCCGGGACCGGCAGCGGCCCGGCGCGGGTCAGCTATCATCTGCCCCTGGACCGGCCCGGTCATCGTTATACCTTTAAGGTTCGTTCCTTTCGGAGCGGGGTATGGCGGAGCAGCCGGGACTCCAACACGGTCTCCTTTGTCTGGCCGGCGGCAACGCCATAGGGCGTTACTCCGGCAGGGCGGGGAGAGCGTTTTGCAGCGACCTTCATATCAACAAGAGATGATAAGACCATGAACCATTTTTTATATCAGGACAATGTCCTGCACTGTGAATCAGTGCCGATACCGGTGATTGCCGAGGCTGTGGGTACGCCTTTTTATCTGTACAGCAGCGCCACCCTGACCCATCATTTCAAGGCCTTTGACAGCAGCTTTGCCGGGCAGGCCCATCTGACCTGTTTTGCGGTCAAGGCCTGTTCCAACCTGGCGGTGCTGCAGCTCTTCGCCCGGCAGGGCGGCGGCGCGGATATCGTTTCCGGCGGCGAGTTGTTCCGCTCGCTCAAGGCCGGGGTGGCCCCCAAGCGGATCATCTACTCCGGGGTGGGCAAGACCAGGGAGGAGCTGCGTTACGCTCTGCTCTCCGACATCCTGCTTTTCAACATCGAGTCCGAGCAGGAGCTGGAACTGCTCCAGCAGACCGCGGCTGAACTGGGGGTCAAGGCCCCGGTTTCCTTCCGGATCAACCCGGACGTGGACCCCGGGACCCACGCCTACATCTCCACCGGTCTGGCCAAGAACAAGTTCGGCATTCCCGTTGAGGACGCGATGGCGGTCTATCTCAAGGCCAGTGCCATGCCCAACCTGGAGGTAAAGGGGATCAGCTGTCATATCGGCTCCCAACTCACCGAGATTTCGCCTTTTACCGAGTCCCTGTGCAAGATCAAGGTTTTTATCAACAAACTGGCCCGGCATGATATCGCCATCCGCTATCTCGACCTGGGCGGCGGGCTCGGGGTCCGCTACCGGGACGAGGAACCGCCCCATCCCCGGGAGTATGCCGAGGCGATCAAGCTGGAGCTGGCCGGGCTGGACTGCACCTTGATCCTGGAGCCGGGACGCGTTATAGTGGGCAACGCCGGGATCATGGTCAGCAGGGTGCTCTACACCAAGCGGACCAGCAAGAATTTCGTCATTGTTGACGCGGCGATGAACGACCTGGCCCGGCCCAGTCTTTACGGTGCCTACCACGACATCATCCCGGTGGACCGGCTCCAGGCCGATAATCGGGGCGGCTCGGAGATAGCCGACGTGGTGGGGCCGATCTGTGAAACCGGTGATTTTCTGGCCCGCGGCCGGCAGCTGCCGGTCTTTGATCGCGGTGATCTGATCGCGGTGATGAGCTGCGGGGCCTATGGTTTTTCCATGGCGTCCAACTACAACTCCCGGCCCCGGGCCGCCGAGGTCCTGGTTCAAGGCGACGAGTTCCATGTGATCCGCAGCCGGGAAACCTATGAAACCTTGATCCAGGATGAGAATATCCCCGAGTTTTTGAAATGAGTCCCGATTTCCCCATTCCCTTTACCAAGATGAGCGGTACGGGCAATGATTTTATCATCATTGACCATCGCCGTCCTTTTCTGCCTGACCGCGAGATCCCCGGCTTTGTCCGGAGCGTGTGCCAACGCGGCTTTTCCGTGGGCGCCGACGGGCTGATCCTGATTGAGGATGACCCGGAGGCGGATTTCCGCTGGCAGTTCTTTAACGGTGACGGCAGCCGGGCCGAGATGTGCGGCAACGGGGCCCGCTGCGCGGCCCGGTTCGCCCTTCAGAAAAAGATCGCCCCGGCCCGGATGCGGTTTATCACCGATGCCGGGCCCATTGAGGCCGAGGTCCTGGACGGCCGGGTCAAGCTCAAGATGACCCCGCCCGTTGATCTCCGGCGGAACCTGTCCGTTCAGGTAGACGGGCGAAAGATCGAACTGGATCATATCAATACCGGCGTGCCGCACGCGGTCCATATCGTTGAGCAAGACGAGGCGGTGGACGTGGCCGGATGGGGCCGGGCCATTCGTTTTCATCCGTTGTTCGCCCCGGCCGGGGCCAATGTCAATTTTGTCCGGCAGCTCGGTCCGTCCGCCCTTGGGGTGCGTACCTATGAGCGGGGGGTGGAGGCCGAGACCATGGCCTGCGGCACCGGCGCGGCGGCGGCGGCGATCATCGCCGCCCTGCAAGGGCTGGTTTCAGCGCCGGTTACGGTGACCACCTCGGGAGGGGCCCGGCTGACCATCCATTTTTCCCTGGTCAACGGTACCGGGGTTGCGGGTCTGTTCCTCGAGGGCCCGGCCCGGATCGTCTATGAGGGAGAACTGCGGGCCGGGGCCCTGGAAAAGGATGGGTAAACTTTGTCGGTCTCGCAACAACCCGCTCGACGGACGTGATTCGTCTTGTAACTTGTTGATTTTATTGGGTGGCATTTGAAGCCTTTCGGGTTGTTACGAGTTCATCAACTTTAATTAATATTTACCGCTGAGTACGCGGAGGCCGCAGAGAAAGTCATATTATTTTAAACAATCGGCCCTGCGTCCTCTGCGCCCTCCGCGGTGAGACCAGACTTTTTGCGTGATATTTTGATTTGTTACATGACCAGCGGATATTGAACCAGGAGCAGGAAAGGAGGTTTACGGGTATGGGTATATTTCGGGGCGCCTTTGTGGCCATTGTAACGCCGTTTGTCGATGGGCGGGTGGACGAAGAGGGGTTAAAGGGTCTGATCGAGTTCCATATCGCCAACGGGACCCATGGCATTGTCCCCTGCGGCACCACCGGCGAATCAGCCACCTTGAGCCATGACGAGCATCGCCGGGTGGTGGAGTTGACCATTGCCACGGTCAACGGCCGGGTGCCGGTCATGGCCGGCAGCGGTTCCAACAGCACCAGCGAGGCCATCGAGCTGACCCGGTTTGCCAGACAGGCCGGGGCCGACGGCGTGCTGATGGTCTCCCCCTATTACAACAAGCCCTCCCAGGAGGGGTTGTACCGCCATTACCGGGCCGTGGCCGAGGCGGTTGATATCCCGATTGTCCTCTATAACGTACCGGGCCGGACCAGCTCCAATATACTGCCGGCCACAGTGGCCAGGCTGGCCGAGGTCGACAATATCGTCGGTATCAAGGAGGCCTCCGGCAGCCTGGCCCAGATCAGCGAGGTGATCAGGCTCTGCCCCGATGATTTCATCCTCCTGTCCGGCGATGATCCCACCTGCATGGCCACCACCCTGATCGGCGGCCAGGGGGTCATCTCAGTGACCTCCAACGTGGCGCCGGCGGACATGGCAACGATGATCGACGCGGCCCTGGCCGGTGACCTGGCCCGGGCCAGGGAACTGCACTACAGGCTTGCCCCGTTGATCAACGCGATGTTCATCGACACCAACCCGGTGCCGGCCAAGACCGCCCTGGAGTTGATGGGGCGGATCGGCTCCGGCACGCCGCGGCTGCCGCTCTGCCCGATGAGCGACGCCAAGGTGGGCCAACTGCGCCAGGCCCTGGCTGACTACGGGCTGCTGTAGTTTTCACCGATGGGTTGTTTCCCGGATAAAGGCGCAGGGCGTACGGCATTATGTAATTGTCATGTAGAGTAAGAGGAGCGGATTATGACCAGGGTAATTGTTGCCGGCGCGGCCGGGCGGATGGGCCGGCGGATCGGCTATATGGTGCGGCAGCATCCGGATCTGCAGCTGGTGGCCGGGTTTGAACCGGAAGGGAGCCCGTTCGTGGGCCGGGACATCGGCGAGGTCGGCGGCTACGGTTCCATCGGGGTCCCGATCAGCGCGGGACTGGAAGGGATCATCGACCAGGGCGAGGTGATCATCGACTTCACCTTTCACCAGGCCACCATGGATTTTGCCAGGAGGGCGGCCGAACATAACAAGGCGATGGTGATCGGCACCACCGGCCTTACCGCGGAGGACCTGGCCGGGTTGAAATCCCTGGCCGCTGATTTTCCCTGTGTGCAGGCCCCTAATATGGCGGTGGGGGTCAACGTGCTGTTCAAGGTGGCGGCCAAGGTCGCCGCCATCCTTGGCAACGACTATGATATCGAGATCATCGAGGCCCACCACCGGATGAAAAAGGACGCCCCCAGCGGCACGGCCCTCAAACTGGGCGAAATGGTGGCCAGCGCGGTGAACCGCGACCTGGATAAGGTCGGGGTCTATGCCCGGCACGGGATGATCGGCGAACGTACTGACCAGGAGATCGGTATCCAGACCATCCGGGCCGGGGACATCGTTGGCGAGCATACAATCTATTTCGCCGGGGCCGGCGAACGGCTGGAGATCACCCACCGGGCCCATAACCGGGACAACTTTGCCCGGGGCGCGGCCCTGGCCGCGGCCTGGGTCACGGACAAGGCCAACGGCATGTACACCATGTTCGACGTGCTCGGCCTGCGGGATCTTTAAGTGATTGTGAAATGTGAAGTGTGAATCGTGAAAAGTAAAAATAAACCAATGAAGGATTTAGTCATTTTATGATTACCATTGAAAAAGCCGACCGGCTCAAGCAACTCCCCCCTTATCTGTTTGCCGAGCTGGATCGGAAAAAGGCCGCGGCCCGGGCCAAGGGCGTGGATGTGATCGACCTGGGCGTGGGCGACCCGGACCTGCCCACCCCGGACAATATCATTGCCAAGCTGGAGGAGGCGGCCCGGCAGCCCCGGTATCACCGCTATCCCAGCTACACCGGGATGAACTCCTTCCGGGAGGCGGTGGCCCGCTGGTACCGGAAGCGGGCCGGGGTGGAACTGGACCCGATCAAGGAGGTTGTTTCGCTGATCGGCTCCAAGGAGGGGATCGCCCATCTGCCCCTGGCCTTTGTCAATCCCGGCGACCTGGTCCTGGTGCCCAGTCCGGCATACCCGGTCTATGCCATTGCCGCGATGTTCGCCAACGGTATTCCCCACGAGATGCCGCTGCTCAAGGAGAACGATTTTCTCCCGGATCTTGACGCCATCCCGGCCGAGGTGTCGGCCAAGGCCAAGTTGATGTTTCTGAACTATCCCAACAATCCGACGGCGGCCACGGCCACCATCGGGTTTTTTGAAAAAGTGGTGGCCTTTGCCCGGCGGCACAACATCATTGTCTGCCATGACTATGCCTATTCGGAGATGTCCTTTGACGGCTATGTGCCGCCCAGTTTCCTGGAGGCCGAGGGCGCCATGGAGGTGGGGGTCGAGTTCCACTCCCTGTCCAAGACCTATAACATGACCGGCTGGCGGATCGGTTTCTGTGTTGGTAATGCAGAGGTGATCGGCGGCCTGGGCCGGATCAAGAGCAATATCGACTCCGGAATCTTCGAGGCGATCCAGGTCGCCGGGATCGAGGCCCTGGAGGGCGATCAGACCTGTGTCGCGGAGATGCGGGCCATCTATACCGAGCGTCGCGACATACTCATCGCCGGATTGACCAAACTCGGCCTGGAGGTGACCGCGCCCAGGGCCACCTTCTACGCCTGGATCTCGGTGCCCGAGGGGCACGATTCGGCAAGCTTTGCCGGCCTGCTCCTGGATGAGGCCGGTATCGTGGCCACGCCCGGCAACGGGTTCGGCGATCCGGGCGAGGGCTATGTGCGGATGGCCCTGACCGTGCCCAAGGAGCGGCTGCAGGAAGCAGTGGACCGGGTTGCCGCGGTCATGGCCGCGGGCTGACATTCCTTGCGGACGCGGGTTTTTATCGGCCTGGGCGCCAACCTGGGTAACGGGCTGGTCAGTCTGCCCCGGGCCTGGGACCGGATCGGCCGCCTGGATGGTATTGTCTGCGGCCGGCTGTCCAGCCCCTTCCGGACCATGCCAAAGGGCATGGACAGCAGGCGGAAGTTCATCAACGCGGTGGGTGAGCTTTTCACCGACCTGGGGCCGGAAGCGGTGCTGGCCGGACTGCTGGCCGTGGAAAAGGAATGGGGCCGGGTGCGGGGACCGAGTGACCGGTACCAGGACCGGCCCCTGGACCTGGATATTATTTTCTACGGGAAGCTGATCTTTCGTACCAAGGCCTTGAGCGTGCCCCATCCCCGCTGCACGGAGCGGCTCTTTGTCCTGGCCCCGCTGGCGGAACTGGCCCCGGACTTCCGCCACCCGGTTTCCGGGTATACGGTGGCCCGATTGCTGGATCAGCACCTGACCACCAACGCCGGCCGGGCCGAACAGCAGGGGCTGGAAAAACCGGCCTGGCCGGACCGGTAAACCTAATGGAGATTTTCTTGTGAGCCCCCTTCGTCTGCTCATCTTTGGCATCCTGGCCTATATCTTTTACCGGATGGTGACCGGTCCCCGGAAGCCGTCCGTAACCGGGAAAAAGGCGGACGCGCCGGACAAGATCCAGGACGTGCTGGTCGAGGATCCGGTCTGCCACACCTATGTGCCCCAGGCCCAGGCAATCCAGCTCTATCACGACCACCAGACCCTTTATTTTTGCAGTCAGGAGTGCTGCAACAAATTTCTCATCGACAAAGGAGTGAAAGAATGAAGTTTTTCATCGACACAGCCAACACCGAGGAGATTGCCAAGGCCGTGGCCCTGGGCATGGTCGACGGCGTTACCACCAATCCCTCGCTGATCGCCCGTGAGGACCAGCCCTTTGAGGAGCTGCTCCGCCGGATCTGCAACATGGTCGACGGTCCGGTCAGCGCCGAGGTGGTGGCCCTGGACGCCGAGGGCATGGTTGCCGAGGGCAGGGAGCTGGCAGCGCTTCATCCCAATATCGTGATCAAGGTGCCGATCACCACCGCGGGTCTGCAGGCGGTCAAGGCCCTGGCCAACGAGGGGATCAGGACCAATGTCACCCTGATCTTTTCCGCCTCCCAGGCCCTGCTGGCCGCCAAGGCCGGGGCCGCCTTTGTCAGTCCCTTTGTCGGCCGGCTCGACGATATCTCCCACCAGGGCATGGACCTGGTCAATGATATCATGACCATCTTCAACAACTACGGCTATGAGACCGAGGTGATCGTGGCCAGCGTGCGCAGCCCGATGCACGTGGTGGATGCGGCCCTGATCGGCGCTGACATCGCCACCATCCCATATAAGGTTATCGAGCAGCTGAGCAGGCATCCGCTCACTGATATCGGCATGGAAAAATTCCTGGCTGACTGGGAGAAACGCACCCGGAAGTAAATAAACGGCTACATGCACCACATCTTCGTGCGCTCGGGATGATCGGCATAGCCGACTATGGCCGACCATTCCGATCACACAAATCTGCAGCACCTGTAACCGTTTACTGTTTGCTGTTAAGGTTAAAGCCCCCGCCTTCAGGCGGGTAGATTTATCACTTCCAATGGAATCCGGTTGGAAGGGAAGAGTTTTTTTTACTTCGTGCTCGTGAACGTGCTCGTGAACGTAAACGTGATCGAGACAAGAAAAAAATAAATATGTTGCGAGCAAGCAGGATGGATTATCAAGGAGAGTCGCTCGATAACTGGACTTGTCGTTCGCCAAAAGCACTTATGTTCGTGTACGAGTACGTTCACGAGCACGAGCACGTCAAAAACGGGTCTTGGACCCGTATCCCGACTTTCAGTCGTTAAGTTAACCCACCGTCTTCAGACGGTGGTTGTTAAGTTCCGGGTAACGGGTAACGAGCAATGAGCAAAACTTTCCTGTAAGCGATTACTGAAAGTTTGAGATACCCCCTTTTGTGTGAGAGGTTGGTGGCAGGGAGGAGGTCGATGCAGTTCTTGGTATGGAGAGGACTGGTCCTGATTTTTTTGCTGGCCGTTATTGCCGGACCGGCGGCCGCGGCCGCCTATATCTACAGCTTTGTGGATGAAGCCGGGGTGCTTCATTTCACCAATGCCCCGGTCGATGCACGCTACCGGCCGACCCGCTACCTGGCATCAGCGCCGGAATCGAACAGCCGGGCCGGCCGCAATTACGATACCTTGATCCGGGCCGCGGCCCGTCGGCACCAGCTGGACCCGGAGTTGATCCGGGCGGTGATCAGAGTGGAGTCCAACTTCGAGAAAAAGGCCGTCTCCTCCAAGGGGGCCCGGGGGTTGATGCAGCTCATGCCCGGCACGGCAATGGAGATGGGGGTGGGTTCGGTCTTTGACCCGGCCGACAACATCATGGGCGGCAGCCGCTATCTGCGCAAGCTCTATGACCGGTTCCAGGGCGATCTGGAGCTGACCCTGGCCGCTTACAACGCCGGCCCGAACCGGGTGGAAGAGAGCGGCGGGGTGCCCCGGATTCCGGAGACGGTGAGCTATGTCCGTCAGGTGCTCCGCCAGTACCGGAACTACCGGGGAGCAGGCAGCGGGGTCCGTCTCACCGGGGCCGGCAAGTAGGGTCCCGGATGTGTGATTTTTCCTCCGTATTCATGCTGAATCCAAGGCCCTGGCGGCCGGCCCCTTTCCCCTTGACAGGATCAGCGCGAGTACGGTAAGTACACCATACCCAACAGCCGGAGTGGTGAAACTGGTAGACGCACTGGACTCAAAATCCAGCGGGGGCAACTCCATGTCGGTTCGATTCCGACCTCCGGCACCAACGCATAATCCGCTAAAGTCCAAGGCGGTCCAGAAAGCCCCGAGAAATCGGGGCTTTTTCTTTTTCTGTTGTCCGGTCCCTGTGCTGAACAGAAAGATAGCCACAGGTGGTTGATGAATCAATATCCTGCCTGTAGAGCACAACAATTGCCGCTGGATGACGCCGTTCTGCTTGCAGCGGCCCAGGTCGATCCGGACGGGTTCTCGGCTGCTACGGAATAAAGATGGCAGGCCGGACTCCGCCATACGGAAATGAACTATGGGGTCCTGGAATCAGATCACTCCTGCTCACTGGTTCTTGTAAATAAAAGAGGCAGGTCCCGGCAGAACCTCTCAACCGGAATTACCCTGACCCCGTCTTTTTCGTAATCCTTGACTCCCCCTTTCCGGTAATAATCCAGGCGCGCCGATCCTGTAACGATAAACGAGATTTCAGATTTGTGGGTGTCGTATAGGCCTTTGACGAGGTTGCGCCATCTGGCGAATTTATGCACCTCATCCAATACAACAAGGAATTTCCGGGACTATTTCCTCTGGCCGACGACGGAAAACTGGTCGGGCGTCGGTATTCTTGAATATTGAGGGAAAACCCAGGGCCAGGCTCGGGGGTAGTGATGTTAAAGCCTGAAAGAAACAAATCCCTACCTGCGTGGTCCTGAAAAGCGAGAGAAAGGACTTTGGCCAACGTCTCCTCCTCTCTTTTTTCGTTTCTTTGGAGATAAAATGTTGCTATCCGTCCCATCATGACAACCCCTTATGTTTTCGGACATTGATTGCCTTCCATTCAAGAAGCGGTTGTCTTTGGATGCGCTCCTGGAGAGTTGGATCGGCGGTTAGAATTGTCGAGTCGATCTCTCCCTGATCGAGCAGCAGGTCAAGAAATGCCCTTTCGGCCTCCGTGAAGGGCAATACCGCAGACAGGGCCTGGCGGCACTCATCACCAAGACGGGTGCCATATTCGGCGGAAGTCTCTTGTCCCGCAGATGCATTGACGCGCAAGGTCGGGATCAACTGCCGGGCCAATTCCACCGCGTCGAAATCCAGATCATCGGCGGAAACCGTTCTCCAGTCCTTACGGTTCATTGCTCCGTATACAACGAAGGCTGTACGCAGCCGTTCATGGTCGAAATTACCCATATGCAGAATTCCGTGGCTGTCGAACAGGTCTCTCGCTTGCCTGCGTGCCAGCAGTGCCGCCAGTTTGCCTGCCGCCAACTCGTGAATATCTATTATCGGTATTCCGGTAGCCCGCCAGGCTCCCACCGGATGAGAGTCGGATATCGTGACCGGCCACAACGGGACCCGGAACATGAAGTTGAGGTCCACCTCGAGATTGCCGGACAGGCCGGCCGCACTCTGATAACGCAACAGCCATTTGCCACCGGCATGCTCTTCCGGCATACGCCTGACGGTGAACCCCTCCCGTGCAAAGACCGCTCGGGCCGCCTGCTCGATCTTGGGGCGTTCGGCAAGCATGGCTTCCCGGTCCTCGGCACCCACGTAGTTCAGATCAATGTCAACTGAAAGCCGGGGTACGTCAAAGACGAAAAGGTTCAGGGCGGTTCCGCCCTTGAGGGCCAACTTGCCTTTCAAGAAAGGATGACTGCCGAGGGCATCGAGAAGCCCCAGCAGCCGGGCCACCTTTTCGAGTACGTCCGATCTGAATCCTGTTGCTGCCGCTTCGGCGGTCAGCTTTTCATGGGAGATTTTCACAGCACTTCCCCCCATGCCCGTTCGAATAATTCAACAGGCACCACCAGGTTCCAATTCCGGACGAGCCGCCCGGACTTCCGATTGGAGCGATCCAGGTAATGCGGTTGTCGAGGCCGGTGATCGTGGAGTGGCTTGAGATGGGCTTTTTCGACCATCAGGGTTTCACGATGCTGTTCCAGGAAAAAGCCGACCTTGGCGGTTGTGGTCGCATTGTTGAGCAGGAGAGCGTATTCCACCACCTTGTCGAGATCAAAGAACTCGACCGACTCCAGGGAACGCCATATTTCCTCCCAGCTTCCCGAGATGTCCGGCCGGTCCAGGACATCCACCAGCGTCCGCTCCAGGCAGGTAACAGGGACTTCCAGGCCGGAGCGGTCAACGGTGACGACACCAAAAAATTCTTTCCCCTCCCGGCAAAGTGCCTGCGGAAATTTTACGCCGCGGAAGACACGGGAGCGGAAGGTAACAATTGAAACAGGGCGGGAAGCCGAATAGGTGAAATGTTCCCGTACGGAGTAAGCACGGCCGTAAATATCCAAGGCCGTATGGTATGACAGAACAGCATCCTTGGTCAGCTTCGCAGCCACCAGAAAAGGATCGACCGGGTACGAATCCGGATCGGCGCCAGGCGGGATGACAGCATACAAACCACGCCGTATGAGAATGACGTGCCCTGTTTTCCGATGGTAATCCAGCAGAGACTCCCTGGTCCTGGGGCCTGATTTCCCCATGGCCGCCAGGTGTCTGTTCAGCTCTTCGCCAGTGAACACCGGATGTTTGCGGAAAAACTCTTCATGTTTCATGACAAGCTACTTGACAATAATTCATATAACCCATAGCTATTTTATGTGTTACTCTTGATATTGTCAAGTAAAAATAGAAGCTCTTTGAAGATAATACACAAAACCCATGTTTTTTTGTGGGGTTCGCGTGCGAACGTCAAGCGCCGGCCTTTCTGGCGATTTCTTTCTTTTCAAGCATGACAGGCCGACGACGGAAAACTGGTCGGGCGTCGGTACTCTTGAATATTGTGTAAAAGGGTAGAGTAGGAAGCTGATTTCCGATCAGCGACTGGGATTTTCATTGACGCCTCGCCGCACGCGGCTACTGCGTATCAACCGTCCTGTATCGTTCATCAGCCTCCCCTCATCAAACCGTGCGTGCGGTTTTACCATTCGGCTTCGCCTCATTCTCGCCCCTTCGGGCTCGTGGTCTCCGCTGCGCTCTGGCTCCCGCACACGGCTTTCCGATGTTCTTCACCGCAGGGCATGCGCCCTCGTCCAACCCGCTGTCGCTGGCACCTTGAAAAGCCCGTAGCGCTCATAGAGATCGCGCCGCGGAATCCGTACGTAACATGACCCGTTTGACAGGGTCTGGTTTGTACGTCTTGCCCTTCAAATGCTTGCCGTAACCCTTCAATTCCACGGAATATCAATGATAACGAGTCTTCTATGGCTTTCCTTTGCGGCATAATTGTCGGTCTCGCAACAACCCGCTCGACGGACGTGATTCGTCTTGTAACTTGTTGATTTTATTGGGTGGCATTTGAAGCCTTTCGGGTTGTTACGAGTTCATCATAATTGATCTCTTTTAATGGCTAACCCTGAACTCAGCGGCTGGCCAAAAGCTTGCCCGATAAGGCCGCCGCGCTTCTTCCAGTTCGCTGAAGTGATTCGTTCTGCCACAGCTCATATTTCTTCACCATAATAAGATAGTTCCTGAATATGGCCGAATTCTTTTACCTTTGAAATGTGTTTTTTGTCATTCGTTATAAAAATAGCATTACTATAAATTGCCAAAGCTTGATACAAGCAGTCGGTCAACTCAGGATAACCACTTTTTTTGCTCCCCACTCTTGCCATTTCTATAGCTTTCATGCGTACTTCAATATTGGGAACAACAATTTGCAGTATTTCTTGTTTGGCTAATCTTTCAATATATTTTAGATGCAGTTTTACTTCTTTAATGTCGTCAAGATTGCCACAAAGAACTTCTGTTATTTCATCTAGGGCGAGGCTTGGGACTATAATTTGAATTTGTTCTAAAATAGCATCTTTTATAATTTGTTTTGCGGTATTCTGTAATGATCTACAGTAGATATATTCAAGAAAGACATTCGCATCCAGCACATATTGGTTATTTGCCATATCTGATACTTGCCTTGATTCTTTTTTGTTTACGCATGGATCTTAAAATATCAACAGGATTTTGATCTATTCCAATCCTCGGCAAACCATTCAATTCTTCCAATAGTTTTTTTTGCTTAGAGGTAATTGAAGACCGCCCCAATACATGGCTGCCCGAATCCTCAAGGGGAACAATTTTAGCTAACGGCTTCCCTTTCCTTTCAATAGTTACAACATCACCCTTATGAAAAACCTCATCCAGCAAAGTACCGAATTGTCTGCGAGCTGTTGTTACATCAATTATTCTTTCCATAATGTCCTCCAGGAACCATATTGACTATACTAACCATTATAGTTCCAGACGTAACAATGTCAACTTCTTTGTTTTTCCTTGTTGGTTGTGGCTGCGTGAAATTATGGTCCAGCCATGCTGGTTAGGTAACCGTTCACCGGCCATGCGAAAGAGGTCCACAATCTCAGGCCTGTAACCGTTCAGCAGTGCTGCAGATTTGTTCGTTTAGGCTTTTGAGCTATAGTCCCTCTATGTGAGAAGGCCAAAACGGACGAAGATGTAGTGCTGCTGAACGGTTACCTGGTTAGTACCAACGCTTCCAGCTTGTTCTGGGGGAGCATTACGCGTTTCTTTTAAAACGCTTCGCCTTTTCCCGGATGGCGTGGTTGTCGAACAGGTGCTCGAATGTACCGTTAACCAGAGAGCAACGGAGCTTGAGTGCCTATTCCAGTGAAGTCGGCGAATTGAAAAGTGGTATTCTCCGGGGAAAGCCCCATATTTTAGGGGCCTTTTTGGGGGCTTCGATTGAGTTGGTGTTTCTGGTCACTCAATCCCCCCTGTGTCGGGTCGACATACCAGTGGGCGGTGGACGGTGAGGATGAACAATGAAAAGAACAGTCCCGTCAACCTTGGCAACCTGATGCTTTCCTCTGGACCGGGTGGCCGACTTCACTGGAATAGGCAACTTGACTATTTTCTTTCATTATTGTATCTATTCATACAAGTAATTGTATAAAAAAGATCAACTTGTTGTATGGAGAGGTTGAACCTATGCTTTATAGGCTGGACCAAAAGGCATTACTGGAGGTTCTTGCTCAATGGAACAGTTTCATTAAGCGGAAGATTCATCTATCTGTTAAAAACATTGCAGGACCTGGGCTACAAAAACGTTACCGGCTCGGGCTGGCGGAGGAAAGAGGATCCTTATGTTTTCGATCTGTTTGCAGGGAACCGTATCCATACCACGGAATTATTGGAGTCGCCCCTGAAGGAGGGCAATCATACATTACTTAAAGAATTTTCAAGGCTTTATATTGGTATTCTGAATGAGTATGACTTGATAGCCAGCAAGCTTTTCCGTGGAACACAGGTTGATTTCGACGATAGCCTGATGCTGGTTAAGGCAAAAAGGAAAGAAATGGACCTCGAACACCTCGAACGTCATTATCTGGAGTTGGCCAGCCATGACGTTTCGGAAGATCGATTGAAAGGGAATATTGCTTGCTTTATGGAGCTTTTGCGGCAGGAGGGGATTTATGACTGAAGATAATCTGCTTGAAAATTTAGGCCGTCTTGGCTTCCCGCTGATGGAAGTCAGGCCGGACCTTGATGTAAATCAGACCCTGGCTGATGTCGTTGCTGGAAGAGATATGCGTTTATGGGAAGGGTTTCCCGTCCTGCTTGTCAATGGCGCCCAGGAGTACTCCTTTGATTATGAACAGGTCCGGAATTTATTGAAAACAGAAGAAGATCGAAAGAACTTCCACGCCCTTGTCCTCGTGTCATTGGCAATGTACCAATACAATCACCTGTCTTTTGTCTGGGCGAATGAACTCAAAACCAGACTTACCGAGGAAGACCGAAAACTGGTGAAAAAGGCACATAATGCCCTGGCCCATGATCAACCCGTTACAGCAGGGGAAACACTTTTTGACCCTTTCCGGCTGAAGGTGATGTTCAACCGGTATTTTGAACAGAATGCCGAGAAAGCCAAGCAACTCAAGGAAAAGCATGGGGAGCTTTCGCTGGAATTTGCCCTTTCCCGGTTGTTTTCTCCGAAGCAGAAAGAACTGTTTAAAAAGAAGTTGGAAGGTGAGGTGTTGACCAAGACTGAAAAAGAGTACTATTCACGTACGGTCAAGAAAAAGGTGGCAGCCCTAGCGAATCCCGAGCTGCATCGTCTGGCGCAGAAGCTTATGGATTATTAACAGTTTATCGCCAGGATATTGTTCGATAAATGGTAAGGTTTCGGTAAACCGCGTACGTTTGAGGTTGGACCGGGAAAGGGGTTTTCTTATACCGAACGGTGTAGCGGACCCTGAGCCGCAGCCGTGACGGCAAAAGCGGAACTTGAAACAACTTCGGCAGGATATGCTTATGGCTTCCGAATCGCCGTTGCGGCGAAGCGAGTTCCTGCTTGATAGCCTGTTCATGAACAGCCGGCCCTTCTCAATG
>JAKITW010000037.1 GCA_021647905.1 Desulfobacterales bacterium
TTATGGATTCCGAATCGCCGCCGCGGCGAAGCGAGTTCCTGCTTGATAGCCTGTTTATGAACAGCCGGCCCTTTTCAATGGAGCGGCCGTTGGTAGAAGAAGACCCCTTTCCCGACAGGAGGGGGGTACTGAATGTTTACGCTGTTTGACCGCGTCAATCGGGTCAGCCTTTCCATTTCCCATGAGAAATCGTTATTTCAAAAACCTGCTGTTGTCACTTTGTTCGGTTCTGGTCTGCATGCTGGCATTCGAATCAGCCATCCGTTTGCTGGGCGACTATGACTTGGACGGCAATTTCATTATATTCGGACGGACTCTCAGGCCATACCAGATACCGGCCATGACCATGCAGCAGAAAGTGGCAGAATATCTAGCCGCCGGGCGTACCAGTATCAGGTACGACGCCCGCCTCGGATGGGCGCCGAGACCGGACAATATTTCATCGAACGGACTCTATGCATACAATTCTTATGGAATTCGAACAAGTACCATGGCGCCGGTCGAATACCCCATGTCTCCTGCGGAGAATCGATTGCGAGTCCTCATTATCGGAGATTCCTATTCGCGGGGTGATGAAATCCCCTTTGAAAACAGCTGGGGATATCTTCTTGAAAAAAAACTTCTGCATCTCGGAATAAATGCCGAAGTAATAAATATGGCTGTGGGCGCCTATGGCATGGACCAGGCATTTTTACGCTGGCAGGAGCATGGCCAGAGGTTATCACCCGATATTGTCCTGTTTGGCCTGCTGATGGAGAACGTGCAGAGAAACGTAAACCTGTTAAAACCCATCTATCAGCCCAACACCGGCCTACCCTTTTCCAAACCACGATTTATCATCGTCCATGACGGCCTGCAGTTGATAAACGTGCCCACGCTTCCACCGCTGCAATTATCCGCCATCCTTAAAAACCCGTCAAGCTGGAGCTTGATTCCCCACGAACACTTCCTCGGCCCGAAATATTCTCAAGACCCGTTCTGGCTAAACAGCAGACTGGCCGCCCTTATTCAGGAGGCCGTATCTCCAGTGGAATCCGACCCGTTTTTCTATGACCTGGACAATGAGTCGGCAATACTGACGTTGAGTCTGATACACAGATTCAAGCAGGAGATCGAGGCCGCAGGCAGCGACCTTCTTATCGTCCACATTCCGATTATTCTTGATCTCATCCGGCTCCGGCTTGCCCGGCAACCGGTCTACACCGATTTGATGAAAGAAATTGAAAAGGATACCGTGGTCATTCCAACCCAGGACGCGTTGTTGGAAAAGGCAGACCAATCATCTTTGTTTTCCCTCTATATGCCGGGAGGACATTATTCTGCCGAAGGGAATGAAGTGATTGCCGGAGAGGTTGCGGCATACATCGCCGCGTCCCGGCAACTGTGATGGGGAGGTAGCACAACGATTAAACCCCTGGTAAGCGTTCACCAGCACCCCATCTTCGCACGATCAGGCCGGCTCACATAGGCATACTATGGATTCGCCGGCCTGCTTGCACGAATCCGTGGCACTGGTCAACGCTTACAGGCCGGTGGTTTCCGTAAATTTGTAGCCCCTGGTGAACGGTTACTAAACCTGGCAATGGGGACTGTTTCTCGTCAGTCCCCATTGCCGCGGACTCCATAATATCGGACAACCAGGCCATAGACTATCAGGGCGACGATGGCGGCCAGGACCGGCTGCACCTTGCCCAACACGAAATATACTCCCCCCCAAGCCAGTCCCCCCACGAAGACTGGTTTCAGCGCCTTCAGTTTAATAAACGGCAGATGACGATGGAGTTGGCTGATAATGATAACGGTCATCACAAACCGGCAGGCCAGAAGATTGCCCGCCGCCCCGACGGCGCCCGCAACCGGAATAAGCAAGAGGCCCAGCAGCAGGCTGACGCCGGCCGGCACGAGATGGAAAAGCAGGAGCCGCCGCTCCTGCCTCATTGCCATGAAGGCATAAATGGCCATGTTGTTGACAAAAGAAAGCAGAGTTGCCGGGGCCAGGATTTTTAAAGGAAGCACGGCAGCCTGAAATGGCGAGCCGTACAACAAGGGCAGAAACCAGCCGCCGAGAGTACCCAGAAAAAAAACTACTCCCATCCCATAGATTATCAGCTGCCGGAAGTACTCACGCAACCTGCCGGCCAGTTGTTCCTTCCCCTGGTCGGCGGCGGCAACCAGACTGGGGAACAGGACAGCGCCGATAATAATTTGGGACACAAGCCCGGAAAAACCGCTGGTCAGATCATAGGCCGCCCCATAGAATGCAACCTCTGATAACGGCTGAAACTGCTTGAGCAGAAATATCTGGATATAATTGTAAAACGAGCCCAGGACGCTGACACCGGCAAAGAGCAAGATATGAGCGGCCTGCCCCGCGGGGAGCAGCCCCCCCCTGTTTGTCAGGGTGGGCGTTAATTTTAACCTGCGCGCTCCGACGACCGCCACCAGGAGTTTCAATCCGTTGCAGATCACCAGGAAAAAAACCAGCCTGGTCACTCCCAGTCCCAAGAGGAGGCAGGCTGCGCCATATAACGCCCCGACCAGGTTGGCCCCGGCCCGGAACCCCCCCTCCCTGACCTGACGGCCCTCGGCCCGGAATAGATTAAAAAAGGACTCGGCCAGGCCGTCCATGACCTGACCGACGGCAATCGCCAGAACCACCACGGATTGAGTGTTGTTCCATCCTTTGAGGAAGCCGAACAGGGCAAGACCGGCCAGGATCAGCCCGCCCAGGATTATCTTTATTCGAACGATCCGGGCAAGGACCTCACCTCTACCCTGCAGGGAGAAAGAAAACTCCCGCAGAGAATACTGGTCCAGCCCCAGGGCCAGGACCGACCGAATCATGGCGGCCACGCCAATGCCGAACATGAAAAGGCCGTAACCGGACTGATCCGTCCTGGCCAGCCAGAGAAGGAGCAGAGAAATAAAACCGTCCTGAATGCCTTTACTGGCAGACAAAGCCATTGCCCGGGCCAGGAAATTCTTAGTCCCCATCCGCTGGCTCCGGGATTATCAGGCCATGAAAAAACAGAACACTGAACAATGACATATTGTGGTCTTTCATTTGCAAACGGTTTTTTATCGCATCTTCAAGGTCGACAAAGTATGATGTTTGCCCAAAACATTAACAATCTACAGGCGTTACTTTATAACTTCAAGCTTTGACAACGGATTCTCAGGCAACGGCACACTTTCCCGCGGGTCCGGACCGGCGCCTGGAAATAATCATCGGAAGGGAAACCGGCTCGTGAGACCACCCAGGACCGCTTATATCCTTTTATGGTTTCCCAAGGCCTCCGAGACCTTCATCTTCAACGAGGTGAATACCTTACGGAAATTGGGACTGCCGGTAATGGTTTTCTGCCTCTATGGCACCAGGGCCGCGGGACTGTCACCGGAGATGGAGGCAGGTGCCGGAGATGTCGAAAGATTGGGCCTGCCGCTCCTGAAAAAAATCTTTGCGGATTTTCTCTATTGGTGGAAACGTGACCGCCGTTGTCTCGTTAAACTACTCTGGTCGGTGCCTGAAAAGCGCTGGCGCGGGCTGGAGAAGACCGCGGAAAACATGTGGGCCCTTCTCTGCTCCCTGCACCTGGCCCGCCGCTTTCAGGAAGAAAAAATCGAACATATCCACGCCCCCTGGGCCGGCGGCCCGGCCACCGCCGCCTGGCAGGCCTCCCTGTTAACGGGCATCCCCTTCAGCTTTACCGCCCATGCCCGGGACATCTATCCCACCGACGGGGTCTTAAGTGATAAAATCCACAACGCCACTTTTGTCAGGAACATCTCCCAACACAATATCGATTACATGAAGAAATTTGCCGGCAACGACATGGGCAAGATCCACCTGACCTACTACGGTGTCCCGCTTAAGGAAACCGGCCCGGCCCCGGTTGCCATGCAGGCTCCGCTGCAACTCCTGGCCCTGGGAAGATTCGTCGGCAAAAAGGGATTTGACCATCTCATCCGTTGCTGCCGGATTCTCCTGGATTCCGGCCTCGACTTTCAATTGACCCTGGCCGGTGACGGACCCCACCGAAAACGGCTAAAACAGCTGGCCCGCCGGCTGGGACTTGACAAACGCATCAGCTTTCCCGGTTTTATTCCCCACAACCGGGTCCCGGCCCTGTTGCGGACGGCTGATATTTTTCTGATGCCCAGCGTGGTCCATTCATCCGGCGACCGGGACGGTCTGCCCAACGTCCTGCTTGAGGCCATGCTGCACCGGGTCCCGGTTATATCAACCGATATTGTCGGGATTCCGGAACTCATTACCAATGGCGTCAACGGAGTACTGGTTCCGGAAAAGGACCCCGCGGCCCTGGCCCGGGCCGTCCGGCAGTTGGCAGGCTCCCGGCAGGCGGCCCTGGCCATGGCCGAACAGGGACGGAAGGTGGTGCTCAATAAATTCGACTCAGGCAGGAACTATCAAAAGGTCATGGACCTGATCATTGCAAACTCCGCCCCCGGGCCCGCCGAGGCCCTTTCCACCGGATAACGGCATGAACACCGGATCAAATCCCTGTCGCCTGGTGGTGCTTCTGCAAGACCTTGAATTCGGCGGCACCCAGCGCTATGCCCTGCACCTGCTCAAACACCTGGACCGCAACCTTTTCAGCCCTGAACTCTGGATCCTGCGGGGTGGCGACGACATGCTGCCCCTTGCCCGCGAAACCAACGTCAGGATCATCCATCTGTCCCGGTCCGCACGGGTGGGGCCTTTTGCCCTGGTGCATCTTTTCTGCCGTCTCCTGCTGACCCGGCCCCGGATTCTTTATACGCTTACCGTGGTGCCGAATATCTGGGGAAGAATTATGGGAACTCTCGTCCGAGTACCGGCCATTGTCTCCGGATACAGAAATCTTCTGCCCCGGCAGCACGAAAAATGGCTCTGGCGCTTAAGCAAACGGACTATCTGTAATGCCGAAATATTGCGGAAAATCATGACGCGCCGTTTTTCCGTGCCCCCGGACCGGATAGCTGTTATCCCCAACGCAGTGGACCCGGATATTTTTCATCCCGTCTCAGCGCCGGTGGATGCCCCCCCCACTGTCCTCTTTGTGGGCAGATTGGTTACGGACAAGGACCCTCTCAATCTTCTGGCCGGGTTCGATCTGGTCCAGAAGAAAATCCCCACAGCACGACTCCTCATCCTTGGCAACGGGCCCCTCAAAAAGAATCTTCAACGCGCAATCAGCTCCCGCGGGTTGTCCTCACGGGTAAAACTTATAGCCGGAACAGCCGATATCAGGCCGTTCCTAAAGCAGGCCACGGTATTTACCCTGCCGGCCGTCACTGGCGAGGGCTCACCCAATGTCATTATCGAGGCAATGGCCACCGGTCTGCCGGTTGTGGCCACACCTATCGGCGGCATTCCAGAACTGGTGGATGAGGGCCGGACCGGCCTGCTGGTGAAACCGAACGATCCCCAGGCACTGGCCGACGCCCTGAGCAGACTGCTTATGGACCAACACCTGCGGGTGGAAATGGGACGCAGAGCCAGGGAAAGAGTTCTTGCCCACCACTCGTTGAACAGCATGGTTCGACGGACGGAAGCGGTGTTCCTGGAGGCTGCCGGGATCAACTGAAAAAACAACGCACCGGCAACGGCGGTCCGGTTGCCCATTCATGCAAAAAATATAAGCGAGAAATTTTGTTATGTTGAACGGACAGAAAGTGGTTGTCGTCCTGCCGGCCTATAACGCCGCACTGACCCTTGAGAAAACCTTTCACGACATCCCCGGCGACATCGTTGACAACGTCCTGCTGGTTGACGATGCCAGCCAGGACGAAACGATTGAAGTTGCCCGGCGGTTAGGAATAAAATATACCAGGCACCCCCGTAACAAGGGATACGGCGCCAACCAGAAAACCTGCTATACCGACGCCTTGGGCCTGGGAGCGGATATCGTGGTCATGCTTCATCCCGACTATCAGTATTCCCCCCGGATAATCCCGGCCCTGGCAGGCCTCGTGGCCAGCGGTGAATATGACGTGGCCATCGGTTCCCGGATCCTGGGCGGCAGAACCAGACAGGGCGGCATGCCGCTCTATAAATATGTTGCCAACCGTTTTCTGACCCTGATCCAGAACCTGCTGCTCCGGGCCAAATTGTCCGAGTATCACACCGGGTTCCGGGCTTTTTCCCGGCAGGTCCTTGAAACCCTGCCCCTGCGGGAGAACTCCGACGATTTTGTCTTTGACAACGAGATGCTGGTCCAGGTTATTGCCTTTGGTTTTCAGATAGGCGAGGCCTCCTGCCCCACCCGATACTTTCCCGAGGCATCTTCAATCAATCTGTCCAGAAGCATAAAATACGGCCTCGGGGTCCTGCTCACCTCGGTCAAGTATGTCCTGCAAAAGTGGGGCTGGGTCCGATTTCCCATCTTCTCGCGCACCGGCAGGAAACTCAACCCCGGTTCGCCCGGATCCAGCGGCGGGAAAAATCCGCGGCCCTGATACCCACCGCCTCAAGGAAATATAAAAAATCAGCGGTGCGGCCGCAGCACGAGCCTTCCCTTAAGGCCCTCCTTCAAAACCAACTCCGGGTTCGGCAGAACAAACTCCACTTCATAGTATGAAGGCTGGTCCAATCTCATGCTCGTGGAGGTCCAGGATATACTGTTTATCCGGGCCTCGAACATCCGGCCCGGAATGGACTCCAGGGAAAATTCGGCCAGGTCGCCGGGGGAAAGCCGGGTTGACTCAATCTCATGGACCCGGGCCCGGATCAGCATCGGTTCCATTACTCCCACCTGCACCGCCGGGGTGCCGGATTTCAACTCCGCGCCGGCCCGGACCTCCGGATGTATTGAGATGATATGCCCGTCCATGGGTGAGAGCAGAACAGCCTCACCGGAAATATGGCCGTTGATTGATCTTCCCAGTTGTTCTTCAATAAGCTTTCTTTCCTTGTTTTTCAGCTGCCGCTCCCAATGCAGCTGCTTTTGCAGCAGTTTCCGCCTTTCCCGCAGGACCCGCAATTGCATTGCAGCATGCTCCCTGCTTCTGGCCGGTGCCAGCTCCTTTTGCGCCAGGAGCGCCAGTTCCCGCTCCCGGTCCCCGAGGTCGGCGATCTTTGTCTCCATCTCCAGCAACCTCACCTCCAGCTCAAGAAGTTTCAGATCGGAATAACGAAGGCTCAGTTTCCGGACCTCCCCGGGGTCGAGACGATAACGGACCAGGACATCCCCTTTCTTTACTTGCTGCCCCGGGCGGACCTGGAGCGAAAGAACAACCCCGTGAAAAGGCAGGACCACCTGTCGTTTGAGCGAGCAAAAGACCTTACCGGTTAATATGATCTCAGAGGCCCGCGACGCGGTGGTGCCATCCACGCTCACTTCCCCGGCCCGGAGGCAAACCGGGAGCAGGATGGCCCCCAGGACGGCCACAACCGAAACAAACCGCCCCGCACCTTTCAACATATTGATATTATACATCAGATCACTCCTCAAGGCCGGCAACGTTTACATGACTGTTAAATAGATCTCCGCAGAGAAACCTGATCTTTAATGCCGCCAGGTCATAATCCAGCTGCTTGCCAAGATGTTTTCCCCGGGCTTCGATATATGCTGTTTTTGCATCAAGATCGTCCGGCAGGGCCAGTTCGCCGGCCCCATAGCGCAGCCCGCTCTGCTCCGCCCTGAGCCTGGCCAGTTCCTCGGCCGCTGCCGCCTGTTTCAAATCCACGGCCGCGTTTTGCAACTCTTGCCGGGCCGCCTGCCATTGGCGGGTCAGTTCCTGCTCCCTGCGGGCCATGGCAACTCCATATTGCCGCGAAATCAATTTCTGGCGTGATATATTGCGGCGCCGCTTCAACCCGTCCCACAGGGGAAAGCTGATCCCGACCAACAGATGAAAATCATCGTCCGTGCCTGAACTCAATATATCCGGCTTTCTAACCCCAAAGGACAGCTTGGGCACATATTCGGCATAGGCCAGGGTGATATTCCACTCCTGCAGTTGTTTCTGCAACTCCTGAATGCGGAGTTCAAAGGAGTGGGCCTGAAACTGTTCAATGGTTGCCGAGTCCGGCCCATAATCACCCAGGACCTGGCTTGCGGAGTGACTGACCGCGGGCTTGAACGGCGCAGTCTCCGTCATTCCCAGGAAAGAACGCAGATTTTTTAAGAGCAGGTCCGCGGAAAGCGCAATCCGATCACGCTCGATCCGGATCAGATCCACTTGCCGGGCGATTATCCGGAGTTCCAGTTTGGAAACAGCCCCGGCCGAAAATCGATTTTGGCCGAACATCTGCTTTTGCCGGGCCAGTGCCAATCGTTCATCCAGGAGAAGGCGCTGTTGTTCAAGATTGTCCAGCTCCAGGAACATCCGGGCCAGGTCATGGATGCCGGCGTCAATGGACTGCAGATGACGTAAAGAAGCCACCCTGGTCAACAGTCTCCTGATTTTGAGGGAGAAATGAGCTTCCAAGGGATTGTAGGGATCGGTGACCAGGGCGAGCGAGGTGCCCTCGGTCAGATAATGGCTTACCCGGAGCGATACAGTGGGAACAAAAGAATAGCGGCTGTCGGTTTCATCCAGCCGGCGGATATCGATTTCCAGCCCGGTATGATCGAGATCCGGTGACTGCTTCAAGGCAAGCTGAACAGCGGCATCAAAACCCATGCGCTCCGCACCGGCGGCTGCTCCTGTTTCCGGACCTGATTCTTCAGCCCGGGCCGGCCGGACTCCCGGCAGATTACAGGCGGCAAACAAAACCAGTAATAGAAAAACAACGCCGGCCCGTTTCCCCTTTTCTTGTATGCTATTCATTGTTCATCCGCCCAAAGCGTACTTTCGGGTTCGTGGTTATTGGTAACAGGGATAATTTTGAGTTTTGAATGTTGAATGTTGAATTCAGCACTCATCGCTCGTTACCCGTTGCTCTTTCCCATTGCTCAACCACCTCAGTCCTCTGTCCTCAGTCCTCAGTCCTCTGTCCTCAGTCCTCTGTCCTCTGTCCTCTGTCCTCTGTCCTCAGTCCTCCGTCCTCAGTCCTCAGTCCTCAGTCCTCTGTCCTCAGTCCTCAGTCCTCAGTCCTCTGTCCTCTGTCCTCTGTCAGTTAGCGGCCAGGGCCTCCACCGGCTTCAACCTCCTGACCTTAAAGGCCGGATAAAGGGCGGCGAAAAAGGTGATCACCATGACCACCAGCGGACCGGCCAGCAGCGAAAGCAGGGAAAGCCGGGGGTACAGCCGCCCCTCTATCCCGTATTCGGCCAGGATCTCCGAGGAACCGGAAAAATCCAGTCCATGCACCTGGAAATACCAGGTGAACAGACCGCCGCCGATGATCCCGGCCGCGATTCCGACCATGGTCAGGCCCAGGGATTCCAGGAGCAGCAACCGGGTCAGCCGGCCCGGGGTGATCCCCAGGGCCATGAGCACCCCGAACTCCCGGGTCCGTTCAAAGATGGCCATTAAAAAAGTGTTGAGAATGCTGAAGGCCACCACCAGCACCAGGAGCAGGTAGAAAATGAAACCGCTGACCAGGTCCAGTTGAATGGCCTGGAGCAGGCCGGGCATGAGTTCCTGCCAATCCAGGACCCTGAGGGTTTTCCCGGCACCGGCCCGGGCCAGGCCGGCGGCCACGGCCTGCTTGGCCGGGGCCACCTCGTCAAGGCTGTTGCAGATTGCCACCACCTTGTGTACCGCCCCATCCATGGCAAAGATATCCTGGAAAGCGGCAAGGGGGATATAGAGGGCACTGCGGTCGAATTCCGCTATCCCGGACTTGAAAATCCCCCTTACCGTGACCACCGCGGCGGCCACCGAGCCGTCCCGGCCCTGGCCGAGCAGGGTGAGTTCATCGCCCGGGGCCACCCGCAGGTTGCGGGCCAGAAGGATCCCGACCAGGGCGGAGTCGCGGTCGCTGTTGTTGAGAAAGCGACCGCTCCGGACCAGTTTCTTCAACCTGGACACCCGGGGCTCGGACCGCGGATCGATACCGGTCACCCGTATCCCGTAGGTCCGTTGGGCGGATGAGACCAGGGCGAACCCGGAGGCCCGGGAGGTATAGGCCCGAATGGCCGGCACGCTATCGAGAACCGCGTCCACCACGGCCGGATCAGCCACCACCAGACGCATGGACTTCTTTTGCCGGTACGCGGCGGCCTGGACCTGGAGATGGCCGGTATCAATGGTGACCGCGGAATTGATCATCGCCTGGTAGCTGCCCAGCTGGAAGGAGAGCATGAAGATCAGCACCAGGGAGGCAAAACCAATGGCCGCCACGGTGAGCAGGGTCCGCCGGGGGTTGCGCCAGATGTTGCGCCAGGCCATTTTCAGATCAGGAAACACCGCCGGTCACCTCCGGGGACTTCTCAGCCGGGACAGGGTAAAAAAACGGCCGGCCAGGCTGGGTACAAATTCGAGTTCACGGTAGATCAACTCGGTATACTCGTCTTCCGCGTCCCGGGCCTGCATCCGCCAGACCCGGGGCAGGAGCCGGCCGCCCAGGTTGACGATTTCCGAGGTGGTCATCACCTTGACCGGCTCCAGGTCCTCGTCAAAAAAAATCTGGCTGAGCAGGATGAAATCCTCGCGGATCTTCAGCTCCTGCTGTCCCCAGATCACCGGGGCCCCGGGCCTGGGCAGCGAGCGGATCAGGTAGACCTTTTTGCCTCCCTGGTTCTCAATCGCGACAATGGTATGGGTATAGTCGTTAATCAGGGTGTCGGAACGGGCCAGGTCGTTGTTGGAAAAATCAGAGCCCATCCAGGACTGGGACATCATTGACGGCGGCAGTTTGATCACCCGGTTCACCTTGGGATTGTAGATCCACATCTGCCGCCCCTTTTTCAGGGTGCCGTTGCCCCGGTCCCGGGCCGGCTCGGTGATAAAGAAAAGACTCTCGTCCAGGCCCCGGGTCCAGGCCTTGACAGTGAATCTCCGGTCCCAGCCGGGCCGGTGGATATGCACCTCCACCAGGGAGATCGAGGACTTGCCCCGGATAAGGTCATAGCTCCCCCTGATCAGGACCCGGGCGTCCCGGATCTCCTTTTGGACCTCCTGGGAAGATACGGAATGGACATTAAGGAACAGCACCAGTCCGGCAAGCAATAGAGAAAATATGCGAACAATCCGTTTTCCGGTCATAACGGAATCCCATGATCTCCCGTAGGCGGCCTCCCAGGACTCCTGTTTCAGGGAAAGCCGGGTGGTTCGGAAGCAAACAACTCCTCGTTAATCCACATAAACCAGGGTCCAAGGACAATGCAAGGGAAAAGCTGAAAAAAAACAGAAGACCCGCCTATGCATGAAGCTACGGTGGGCAAGCAGAGGATAGAGGACAGAAGACGGAAGACAGAGGACGGAAGACGGAAGAAAAAATTAGAGGAAAGGGAGTTAGCTCCAGCAGAGACCTCCGGTCACTCCTGGAGCTGCATTTTGACGATATTCATGGCGTGGCGGAGATTTTCCAGGGCCGCGATGACCATGGGCCGCTGGCTGGAGTCGATCTCGTTCAACAGCTTGAGGTGGAGGTCAAAGATGAAGGCCTCCATCTCGTTCACCTTTTTCAACCCCTCGGGGGTAAGGCCGACCAGCTTGACCCGGGCATCGTTGGGATCGGGGCTCCGGTGGACAAAGCCCTTTCTCTCCAGCCCGTCGAGGATCACCGTGGCCCTGCTCTTGGCCACCTCGAGCAGACCGGCGATCTCCTGGCCGGTAAGGTAGCGGTGGCCGGAAAACACCAGCAGACACTTGACCTCGGCCGGCGGCAGGTCGAAACGCCGGGCCTCCATTATGACCTTGTCCTGGCAACAGGAATGCAGGTCGGAGATCAACTCCTGCAGCTGGTTCGTCTGGTACTCGACAAGCTGCAGGCCCGACAGGTTATGACCATCACTCATAGTTTTTCCAAGAACTTCTGTTTTTCCCGGCCCGGGCCCTGATCATCCGCCGCCCTTGCGGCCCGGTCCGGCCACAATCTTTCACGCGCCCCGGGCCCGGACTTCTCGGCCGGGGTTACAACGCCGGAAGAATCCGCCGGGATTCTGCGCCTGGTGAACGCTACCTGATTAATAGGTTCCCCTGCCGCTGTCAAGAAGAAAGGAAAAGTTAGGCATTCGCCGGAAGCAACCAAGTGCCGGCGGTCACTCGGTCTCGATCCGCTGCCGGAACCGGCGCAGCAGATCGTCCTTGATCGCGTCCATGTCCAGGAGATAAATCTCCCGGGGAAAGAACAGCCCGGCCACGCCGGTGTCGAACAGCCGCCGGACCTCGTACTCGTTATGGGACACGTCCCGCTGGTAGATATAGTTCAGATAACTGCGGTTGGTGTGGATGATGAACTCCACCCGCATCCCGCCCATCCGGGCGAAAAACTTGAGCATCGGCGTCCGCGGGGCGCTGCCGACACTGCCGCCCCGCCGGGATTCGCCGGTCAGGGTATCGGAGACATCCTCCAGGGTGAGAAAGGAGCCGGCCCGGATGGCGCTCTCGGTCAGGTGTTCTTGAAAGATCCGCACATCACCGACCCGGTCCAGCACCCCCATCAGGCCCAACTCGTCATCCACGGCCACGGCCGGGTTCTCCTCGCCCTTGCGCAGCAGTTTCAACACCTTGGCCTCGGGCGGTTTTTTCCGTACCGTAACGTAGATCGGAATCTTGCGACCATGGGCGTGGAAACGCCGCCGCTTGATCAGGGTCAGTTTACGGCCGGGCTCAGGGGGAAATTCACCCCCCCGGCTCCAGGGAACCACCGTCACCCCGGTACAGGAAAAATCTTCCGGATCATGGCGGCTGACCAGAAAGGCCGGCTCCAGCTCACCGATCCTGGCCTCCTTGCTCCAGACATGGGCGTTCAGAAAATCGAGGAACCGGGCGAACTTCTGCTCGATATCCATCTCCCGCTCCCGCTGCTCAATGGCGGCGGCCAGGTTCATCAACACCAGCTTGCGCTTGGCCTCGAAACGCGCCTTCAGATGATAGCGGTCGTTAAAAAGAATGAGCAGCAGTTTCACCGGGTCACTGATCGCGTCGATCTCGTTGGTCAACTCGATATAGGGGGCATAGGGGCTAAGCACCGTATTCCGCAGATAGCGGATCACCCCGTCCGCGGTCCGCGAATAACCGTTAATCGCGGAAATGCGCTCCCGCTCGTTGCCGTTGATCCCGAACATGCTGCCGAGCAGCCCATATGCCCGGCGGCTGGTCTCCCGGCGGCCGGGCTCATCATCAAGGAGCCGGCGAATCTGGCCATAGGAGTCGACATTGAGAAACTCGAAAATCAGGTTGCGGACAATCCGGTAACGGGTGGCCAGCCCGGTTTCCGCCAGCATCCGGGCCCGGCGCCGGCCGGCCGGCGAGAAGGTCCTGGTGTCCAGGGCCTTCTCGGTGATGGCGAACGGTCCGTTCTGTTCCAGAAGACGGAAGATGGTATCCTTACTGGTCGATGTGTACATCAGCTGATCCCTTACAGGCTGAAGCCGGCCGCCGGAGCCCGATTCCCGGACCGGCCGGTGCGACGGCTGTTCTTGACACATCCTACCCAGTTTTTGAATAAAAGGGCAAACTCCTTGTCCAGGACCGCGGCCAGGGCCCGGGCCCGGGCCAGAATCATTGCCGGATCAATGTTTTTTTTCTCGCTGAGCGCGGCCAGCCATTTGCCGTCCCGCGCAAGCCAGGTGGCCACATCCTCGGGAGCGGCCGCATGGTTGTCAAACTGAACCCCGACAATATGGGGCCGGCCGACCACGGAAAAGGACTCCACCTGGCAGTCACCCGAGGTGGCCAGTACCGCAAGGTAATGGGGCAGCGGTTCCAGCACTGCCTGGCCATGCCATTTAAACAGGCTCAGTTCCCGGGGCAGACCGGCAAAAAAAGGATGCTCCCGCCCGGCATGGGTAAGAAACCCGGTGATAAAACCGACGCTGGGGGCAAAATTGAAGCCGACCCGCGCCCCCAGGACATGGGCCAGCAACTGGTGGCCGAGACAGAAACCGAGGCAGGGCAGGTCCCGGGAGACGGCCTCTTTAATGAAAACCTTTTCATCGGCCAGGAAAGGGTACTGTTTCTCCTGGTCCACATTGGGGCTGCCGCCGAGGATGATCAGACCCTGATAGTCCTGCAGGTCGGGAAACGGGTCCTGCCAGGCCCGGAAAATGGCGAGCCGTAAGCGATGACGGCCGGCCGCGGCCAGGAGCAGCTTTCCCGGTCCTTCCCAGGGGGTATGTTGCATAACTAGAAGCGTGGTTGCCATGGCTGCTGCACCTTGATCTCTTGTAACTGATCACGAGATGTGTAACCCCGCGGTATCATTACCCCCAAATCTGTATGCGATCTCTTCCCACGTATTCGTCCACATTGGCGAGAAAGTGAAAAAAAGAGGCCAGCCGACCGGGGGAGGGGGAAAAGGTCGGCCGGCCCCATGTAGATGTCAGAGGTTAACCTTAAAAAGCGAAACTCAACGACACCCCGCCGTAGACAAAGCAGGCATCAGCCGACGGGTTGGTCGCCTTGAGCAGGTCAGAGGCATCACTGCTCAACGGAAAGGTGTAGTTCACCTCCGGGGTGATGGTGACGTAGTTGTTGACCGGCACGGAGATCGAGGCCGAAACCATGCCGTCATGCAAGGCGCTGTAGGCGGCAGTGGGATCGTTGGGATCGGCCAGGGTGGTCGCGTCATCCGCGCCCAGATAGCTGACATGACCGCCGAGGTCCAGGGTGTAGGCGTCGCCCAGCGGCAGCGAATGGGACACCCCGAGGCTGACATACCAGCCCGGGTACTGATCGCTGTCGCGGTACACGGTCAGGGTCGGGGCCAGGATGGTGTCCAGTCCCGCGCTCAGATAGAATTCCTGGGAATCCAGAACAGGGGCTTCCAAGCCATAGTAGATATAGCCGGCCGAGAAGCCGACCCCGGCCATGGTCCAGTCATAGGACAAGGTCAGGTCGGTTTCATTGAAATTTTTGCCAATACCGGCCTGGCTGGTATCAAGATTGCCCCACAGGTTGGCGGCAAAGCCCTTATACCCCACGGTGATCGAGGGCTGGATCACCATACTGTCCTTGCTGAGTTCATAGCCGCGCCATAGATACTGACTGTAAACAGCCACGCTCGCCTCGGCTGTAGGTTTCTCCTCTTCGGCCTGGACACCATTGACGCCGATCGCGCCATAAATTCCCAGTGCCAGGATTCCGGTCATCAACACATTTCCTGCTTTAACTCTCATCTTCTTTCTCCTTGGTGCGTTATGGTTGACCTTTTTTACAGCCAACCAGTTGCTTGGATTAATGATGCTCCAGGGCCGGCCGGAATCAACAGCCGGAGCCCGGCCGGCCCGGAAGCAGAATGGTTACCTGGTGTCTGTCCAGAAATGAGCAATTTCGTTCAAAATCAAGGATCGCGAAAAAAAATAAGCGCAGGCATATATGTGATATTCCGAGCATTATTTTTTGAGCATGACGCCGAGATTGGGCGAAAGGGCCATTTCTGGACGGGCACTTACCTACTTGGTTACCTGGAAGTCGTTATAGGCATGGGCACCATGCTCGCCGATATCAAGGCCGATCATCTCTTCCTCCTCACTGACCCGCAGGCCGATGACAAGATCGATCAGCTTGAACAGAATAAAGGCCACGCCAAAGGACCAGATAAAGGCGGCCGCGATCCCGGTCAACTGGACCCCGATGATCTTGGTGGTAACCCCGCCGATGTTGAACAGGCCGGCAGCCAGGGTTCCCCAGGCGCCGCAGACACCGTGGACAGAGACCGCGCCCACCGGGTCGTCGATCTTGATCCGGTCGAAAAAGACCACCGACAACACCACCAGGACACCGGCAATCGCGCCGATGACCACCGAACTGGCCGGGGTGACGTTGGCGCAGCCGGCGGTGATCGCGACCAGACCGGCCAGGGCGCCGTTCAAGCTCATGCCCACGTCAGGCTTCTTGAACATCACCCAGGAGGCGAACATGGCCAGCACCGCACCGGCGGCCGCCGCCAGGTTGGTGTTGACAAAGATCATCGCAATATCGGTGATACCGGCGGTGGTCGAACCCGGATTGAACCCGAACCAGCCCAGCCAGAGGATGAACACCCCCAGGGCGGCCAGGGGAATGTTGTGACCGGGAATCGGCCGGACCTTGCCTTCCTTGGTGTATTTACCCAGCCGCGGCCCGAGGACCACGGCCCCGGCCAGGGCGGCCCAGCCGCCGATGGAATGAACCACGGTGGAACCGGCGAAATCGATAAAGCCCAGACCCTCAAGCCAGCCGTTGCCGTGAAACAGGCTGCCCCAGGCCCAGCTGCCGAACACCGGGTAGATAAAGGCGCAGAGTACGGCGCTGTAGATAAGGTAACCGACGAACTTGGTCCGTTCGGCCATGGCCCCGGAAACAATGGTGGCGGCGGTGGCCGCGAACACGCACTGGAACATCCAGAAGGCCAGGACCCAGGGGTCGCCGCCCACGCTGAAATCGCTTAAGAAAAAACCATTGGTGCCGAACCAGCCGGTGGAGGTGGTACCGAACATGACCCCGAAACCGATGGCCCAGAAGAAGAGCGAGCCCATGGAAAAGTCCATCAGGTTCTTCATCATGATATTGATCGCGTTCTTGGCCCGGGTGAAACCGGCCTCCACCATGGCGAAACCGGCCTGCATGAAAAAGACCAGGGCCGCGGCCACCAGGGTCCATACATAATCGAGATTGGTCTGGACAGCGGCAATGGCATCGGCATTGGTGATAATGGTGGGCGCCTCGTCCGCCCCCCAGGTTACCGCCGGAATGGCCAGCAGCAGCGCTGCCGTGCATAACACTTTTTTCATTGGTACATCCTCCCTGTAAAGAAACTTACAAATCTGTAACGCTTATCTAGTGTCTGCCCAGAAATGAGCAATTTCGTTCAAGATCAAGGATCGCGAAAAAAATAACCGGAGTCATATAAATGATATTACGAGGATTATTTTTTGAGCATGACGCCGAGATTGGGCGAAAGGGCCATTTCTGGATGGGCACTATCTAGATGGCGTCATTATCCTTTTCACCGGTCCTGATCCGGCAGACTGATTCCACCGGCAGGACAAAGATCTTGCCATCGCCGATCTTGCCGGTCTTGACCGAGTCGATGATCGTTGCGACCACCTTTTCCACCTGGTCCCCGGGCACCACGATCTCCACCTTGACCTTGGGGATGAAATCGATCACATATTCAGCGCCCCGGTAGATTTCAGTATGCCCCTTCTGCCGGCCGAAGCCCTTGGCCTCGGTCACGGTCATACCCTGCACCCCGATGTCCGAGAGCCCTGCCTTCAGCTCATCCAGCTTGAATGGTTTGATGATGGCTTCAATTTTCTTCATTGCTCCAACCTCCTTTCTTGGTAAGCCCCTGAAGCATCGGGGGAGTTGCCCGGCCGGCCCGGCATCGCATCAACTTCATTGCATGCCGGAGAACCGGAGGCATTCGTTATGTTCCGAAACAACGAAACAGTCGCTGTACGCAGTATGTGAAGGCATATCCAAGAAGCGTGCCAAACAGAAATTTTTCACAAAACAGTAACCGCAACCATTCGATATAATACAACTTAATCATACACAAATAATTCCCCGCCACCAATCCCCGCCAAACCATAATAACATTATTGTAATTTATGCCTCCGGGCGGAGCACAATAAATTACAATAATGTACCGCTGGCCTCGGTTTAACCAAAACCATTACCCGCAACTAAAAACTATCGATTCATGTAATATCGCCGGTAAGGTTTCGGTAAACCGCGTACGTTTGACGTTGGACCGGGAAAGGGGTTTTCTTATACCGAACGGTGTAGCGGACCCTGAGCCGCGGCCGTGACGGCAAAAGCGGAATTTGAAACAACTTCGGCATGATATGCTTATGGGTTCCGAATCGCCGTTGCGGCGAAGCGAGTTCCTGCTTGATAGCCTGTTTATGAACAGCCGGCCCTTCTCAATGGAGCGGCCGTTGGTAGAAGAAGACCCCTTTCCCGACAGGAGGAGGGTTACTGAATGTTTACATCGCCGCAATGGCGCAAGGCGCGGAACAACCGGATATCACGCCACAAACAGTTGATTCAGCCCAGATGAACTTGAAGCGGAAGGACCTTTCCCAGGGACGCCAATCCCGGCCGCCGCCTCTCCCCGGCAACACAAGGGAAAGGGAAGCAGCGAACCAGAATATGTTACAAAAACGAAAGCATCTTGCCCGGGCCGCCACCAAGGGGCAGGGCAATCTGTTTACAAATATGTAATACGAGCAGACTAATATCACGTGGTTGTACAACTTCCCCCAGGACAGCACCATGGGCCAAAGAGAAATAATTTATACAAAACAATTTGTTATATGATTTTACAGCTCTTCGGCACGGATATTGCCGTGGGTGAAAGGCAACTGACAAAAAATTATCTGGATTGCACGGAGGAAACTTCATGGACACTGGCGACACCGCATTTATGCTTGTAGCCTCGGCCCTGGTCATGCTGATGACCCCGGGCCTGGCCCTTTTCTACGGCGGCCTGGTCCGCTCGAAAAACGTACTGGCCACCATCATGAACAGCTTTATCTGCCTGGGGCTTATTTCGCTTGTCTGGGTTTTTTACGGCTATTCCCTGGCCTTTGGCCCGGACGTGGGCGGCTTCATCGGCAACCTTGACTGGGCCGGCCTGAGCGGAGTCGGGCTTGAACCGGGACCCTATGCCGATTCCATCCCCCACCTGCTTTTTGTCGCCTTTCAGATGATGTTCGCCGTCATCACCCCGGCGCTGATCAGCGGGGCCTTTGCCGAGCGGATGAAATTTTCCGCCTTTCTCGCCTTTACCCTGCTCTGGTCCACCCTGGTCTACCTGCCGGTGTGTCACTGGGTATGGGGCGGCGGCTGGCTCGGCAGCCACGGGGCCCTGGATTTTGCCGGCGGAACCGTCATCCACATCAACTCCGGCGCCGCAGCCCTGGTCGCCGCCATATATATTGGTAAGAGAAAGGGCTGGGGCAAGGAGTCGATGCACCCCCACAACCTGCCGATGACCATCCTGGGCGCCGGCATCCTCTGGTTCGGCTGGTTCGGCTTCAACGCCGGCAGCGCCCTGGCAGCCAATCAAACAGCCACCCTGGCCTTTTTCACCACCCAGGTCGCAACCGGCGCGGCCGCCCTTTCCTGGGTGGTTGCCGAATGGCTGATCCAGAAAAAACCCACCACCCTGGGAGCGGCCTCCGGCGCCGTGGCCGGGCTGGTAGCGATCACTCCCGGGGCCGGCTTTGTCGGTCCGATGTCCGCAATCATCATCGGCCTGGCTGCCGGCGTAATCTGCTACCTGGCCGTGCTCGCCAAATCCAGGCTCGGCTATGACGACGCCCTGGACGTGGTTGCGGTACACGGAATCGGCGGGCTGTGGGGCGCCCTGGCCACCGGGCTGTTCGCCTCAATCGGCGCCACCGGACTCTTCTTCGGCAACCCGGGCCAGCTCTGGATTCAGGCCTACGGCGCCCTGGCGACCATTGCCTATTCCATGATCGTTACATACATTATCCTCAAGGTCGTTGACATGATCTTCGGTGTCCGGGTTGATACAGAGGCCGAGGTCCAGGGGCTCGACCTGTCCGAGCACAACGAAACCGGCTATACCTCTTAAGCCAAGGTAGGCGACCATGAAAAAAATCGAAGCGATTATCAAGCCGTTCAAAACGGATGCTGTCATCTGATGTCCAGGGAACTGCGGGCCCGGCGTGAAGCCCTTGAATCCTTATGGCAACAGGGCATGAGCGGCCGAGCCCTGCTCAAACAACATAGCGCCCTGCTGGACGAGTTCATCGTCGAGAGCTTTACCCGGTGCAGGGAGGCCGGGTCCGGCCTGGCCCTGGTGGCCACCGGCGGCTACGGCCGGCAGGAGCTTTTTCCCTTTTCCGACGTTGATCTCATGCTCCTCTATGAGCCGGCCATGAAGGACCGCCTCAACCCGGTCATCGAGACGGTCATCTACCCTCTCTGGGATGCCGGCCTGGAGGTCGGTCACAGTGTCCGCACCGTGGAGCAGTGCATTATCGACGCCCAGGAGGATTTCTTTTTCCAGGTCTCGCTGGTGGATAATCGTTTCCTGGCCGGCAACGGCCGGCTCTTTGACCACTTCCGGGACAGCTTCGGCCAGGAGTTTATCGAGGGCCACCGCAAACCGTTCCTGGACAAGATGCTCGACTTCCGGCGGAAGCGCCATCACAGCTTCGGCACCCAGTCCTTTTTACTGGAACCGCAGATCAAGGAAAACCGGGGCGGTTTCCGGGACATCCAGGCCATGCTCTGGACCGCCCGGGTCATCTTCGGCCTGGCCGACCTTGCGGCCATGCAAGAGGCCGGCCTGCTCCTGGAACGGGAGCGGGAACAGTTTGAACAGGCCTGGGACTTTCTCGTCCGGGTCAGAAACCGCCTCCACTATCTGGGGTCCCGCAAAAACGACCAGCTGTTCTTCGAGCACCAGGAAAAAATTGCCAAGGCCCTGGACTACAAAAACACCGGCGGACTCCTGGACGTGGAATGTTTCATGCGCGATCTCTACCAGCACATGCGGACCGTGGCGGTGAACAGCGAGCTGTTCTTCGAGCATGTACGCGAGGTGCTGGGACCGCCGCCGGACCGGGCCGGACAACGGGCGCTGGAGCCGGGGATCGAACTTCGCCAGGAGCGGCTCCACCTCGTTGACCCCAAGCTGCTGCGCAAGAAACCGGTCCTGCTGCTGCGGATCTTCGCCCTGGCGGCCAGGAACCGGACCCCGATCCATCACCGGACCAAGAAACTTATCCGGGAATCCCTGGCCCTGGTGGACGATCGATTGCGCCGTTCCAAAAGGGCGGCCAAATCTTTTTTTGATCTGCTCGTCCGGGACAGCGGCTCCCAGGCCCTGGACGCGCTGCTGGAAACCGGGCTGCTCAGCGCCTATATCCCTGAATTCGCCGCAGTGGAATCCCTGGCCCAGCATGACGTCTACCATGTATATACCGTGGACAGCCACCTGCTCCAGACCGTGGCTGAGCTTCACCGGCTCAGCGGGAAAGAGGCCAGGATCCTTGCCACCCTCTCCGCCCCGCATCTCCTGTTTCTGGCCGGGCTGCTTCACGATATCGGCAAGGGGCGCGGCGGCAGCCACGAGGAAAAGGGGGCCGAACTTGTGGCCGGGATCGGCGCCCGCCTGGGTCTGAGCCCGGAACAGCGCGACACCCTTGCCTTCCTGGTCCGCAACCACCTGTTCCTGACCATGACCGCCATGCGCCGCGACCTTGAGGACGAGGCGTTTATCCTGCGCTGCGCCGACAGGATCCGCGACCCGCAGCGGCTGGCCATGCTCTATCTCCTGTCTGTTGCCGATGCCCGGGCCACCGGCCCCAGCGTGTGGAACGAATGGAAGGGGGCCCTGCTCCTGGAACTGTACCTGAAAATCGCCCTGATCCTGGACCGGGCCGAGATGGCCCTGCCCGACCGCCGCAAGGGCGCGAAGTGGATGCGCCGCCAGATCAGGAAACTCCGTCCCCCGCCCCTGGAGCTTGATATTGAGGAGCTGCCCGACGATTATCTGCTCAGCTTTGCCCCGGAAAACGTGGTTGACCATATCAGGCGGCGCCAGGACCTGAACTATACAAAACTGGCCTTCCAGGCCGTTGAGGAAGCAGACCACTGGTCCCTGCTGCTGCTTGCCCGGGACCGGCCCGGGCTCCTGGCCAAGATCTGCGGCGTCCTCGCCCTGCACAACATCAACGTGCACAGGGCCCAGATCTTCACCTGGCCGGACGGCACGGTGGTCGATACCCTGGAGGTGGCTCCGGCCATTAACAGCAGCTTTGCCGAACAGGATTGGCGGAAACTCGAACATGACCTGCGGGCCGCCATTACCAACCGTCTGGGCCTCACCCACCGCCTCCATCGCAAACTGCAGCCGATCCGGCGGCCCGCCCCCCAGGCCGGCAACGACCGGGCCAAGGTCCTGCTCGACAACGAAACCGCTGACACCCACACCATCATCGAGGTATTTTCCCGGGACCGGCCCGGCCTGCTCTACGAGGTCACCCGGACCCTGGCCGACTTTGAAATCAACATCTTCCAGGCCAAGATCGCCCAGGAGGCGGAACAGGTAGTGGATGTCTTTTATGTCCGGGACAATTACGGTGACAAAATCCTGGACCCGGTTCTCAAGGAAGAGATCCGGGCCAGCCTGATGTTCGTTGTCACCAGGGGTCGATAATTTTTCACAATTTTGAAAAAAATATAACCGTCAGTTACATTAATGTAGTAAAACAATGCGGACCAGCAGGACCCGGACAGGAGTAAACAGGCGTAACAACAACATGTTGACAACCACCTGGCAGACGTGGCACTGTTTTTGCTTAAAATTGCATGCCGGTTAAAGGCCAATGGGATTCTTCAGGACCATGACTTGAACCCGTGAACGCATGACCCGCACCCTGTTTTGCAGGCGAGGCGCGGTTATATGAAAATCCGCAACGGTTCACCGGGGCGCGGCCAATCCGGTTAATCCTCTGAACCGTGAAATTTCGCGTGCGCAAGCAGCGGCAAGGGGCTTTAATATCAGATCACCAACAGGAAACGATTACCCTTACTATCCAAAAGCGAATTAAGGAGATCAGAACATGACCAGAGATGAAATACTGAAAATTATTAACAAGGAAAACGTCCATTTCTTCCGGCTGCAGTTCGTTGACATCAACGGCCACATGAAGAACGTCGCCGTTCCCCACAGCCAGATCGAAAAGGCCCTGGACGGCAAGATAATGTTCGACGGTTCCTCCATTGACGGCTTTGCCCGGATCGAGGAATCGGACATGTACCTGGTGCCCGACTACGACACCTTCGTGGTCCTGCCCTGGCGGAACAAGGAAGGCGTGGCCGCGGCCCGGATCATCTGCGACATACACAAGGCCGACTGCACCGCGTTCGAGGGCTGCCCCCGGGTCAACCTGAAGCGGGTCCTGGCCGAGGCCAGGGAGATGGGCTACACCATGAACGTGGGCACTGAGTGCGAGTTCTTCCTGTTCAACAAGGACGACCAGGGCAACCCCACCACCGAGACCAACGACACTGCCGGTTATTTCAGCGTTGACCCCGATGACAACGGCATCGAGTGCCGCCGCGAGATCATCGAGACCCTGGAAAAGATGGGCTACGAGATCGAGGCCTCCCACCATGAAGTGGCCGAGGGCCAGCACGAGATCAACTTTAAATACGCCGACGCCCTGACCGCGGCCGACAACACCGTCACCTTCAAGTACGTGGTCAAGACCATTGCCAAGAATTACGGCCTGCACGCCACCTTTATGCCGAAACCGGTCTTTGGAATCAACGGCTCGGGCATGCATACCAACCAGTCGCTGTTCAACCTGGACGGCTCCAATGCCTTTCTTGACGAAAAGGGCGCGCTGCAGCTGAGCGAGGTAGCCTACCAGTACATTGCCGGAATCATAAAAAACGCCCGGGGTTTTGCCGCGGTAACCAATCCGTTGATCAACTCCTACAAACGGCTGGTGCCCGGCTACGAGGCCCCGGTCTACGTGGCCTGGTCCGCCGCCAACCGGAGCGCCCTGGTCCGGGTCCCGGCGGCCCGCGGCATGGGCACCCGGATCGAAGTCCGCTGCCCGGATCCCACCTGCAACCCCTACCTGGCCTTTGCCATGATGCTGAACTCCGGCCTGGACGGGGTGAAAAACAAACTGAGCCCGCCACCCTCCACCGACCTCAACATCTACCACATGAGCCCGGCGCAGAAAAAACGGGCCAAGATCGCCAACATGCCCGCCTCCCTGCAGGAGGCCCTGGTCGATCTGAAGAAAAGCTCCATTGCCAAGGCGACCATGGGATCGCACATCTTTGAGAAGTTCGTGATCGGCAAAGAGGCCGAGTGGGACAGCTACCGGATCGCGGTCACCGACTGGGAGATGGCTGAGTATCTGAAGATCTATTAGTTTGTGCCCATCCAGAAATGGCCCTTTCGCCCAATCTCGGCGTCATGCTCAAAAAATAATCCTCGTAATATCATTTAGATGACTCCGGTTATTTTTTTCGCGATCCTTGATCTTGAACGAAATTGCTCATTTCTGGACGGACACTAGTTTCCGCCTTGTCGCCAACACCAGCAAAAACGGCTGCCTCCCCGGGGAGGCAGCCGTTTTTTTGTTCCTGTCGATGTGACTGCGGAACAGACACTACTTGTTGAGCTTGAATTTTCTGGGATCGATCTTGTAACGGTGAATCTTGTAGTTGATGATCCGCAGGCTGGTATCCAGCAACTGGGCGGCCCGGGTCTGGTTGCCGTTGGTCTGTTTGAGCGCCTCGACGATCAACTCCCGTTCAAAGTTGGCCACGCTGGCGGCAAAAGAGAGGGGCCTGTCCGAGTCCACACTCTCCGAGGTCTGCAGGGAGGGCGGCAGGTGATAACTCATGATCGAGTCATGATCACAGATGAGCACGGCCCGTTCCATGCAGTTCTCGAGTTCGCGAACATTGCCCGGCCAGTGATACTGTAGAAGCATATCAATGGCCGGCGTGGAGATCCGGGGGATATGCTTTTTATTCTCAGTGGTATATTTTTCCAGAAAATACTCGGCCAGCAGCAGGATATCGGTGCGCCGTTCCCTGAGCGGCGGCAGGTAGACCGGAAAAACATTGAGCCGGTAGTAGAGATCCTCGCGAAAATGCTTCTCCGCCACTGCTGTTTCCAGGTCCTTGTTGGTGGCGGCCACCAGCCGCACATCGCATTTGATCGAGGTGCTGCTCCCCAGCCGCTGGAAGATCCGGTCCTGGACCACGTGCAGCAGCTTGGCCTGGACCGGCTGGCTCAACTCGCCGATCTCGTCGAGAAACAGGGTCCCGCCCTCGGCGATTTCAAAACGGCCCTTCTTGGCGACATGGGCCCCGGTAAAGGCCCCTTTCTCGTGGCCGAACAGCTCGCTCTCCAGCAGGGTTTCGGGCAGGGCCGAACAGTTGACCACCACAAAGGGCTTCTTGGCCCGCTTGCTGTTGTGGTGCAGGGACCTGGCCACCAGGGTCTTACCAGTGCCGGACTCGCCACGGAGCAGCACGGTGGCGTTGGAGTCCGCCACCCGGTGGATCATCTCAAAGACCTCCTGCATCCGGCTGCTGTTGCCGATGATGTTGGCGATCCGGTACTTCTCGGACAGGGCCCGCCGCAACTCGATGTTCTCGTCCCGGAGCCGGGCCTTGCTCTCGTTAACCAGCTGGATCCGGTGGGCGGTCTGGGCGAGCAGCCCGCTTATGATGGTCAGAAAGAGCAGGTCCTCTTCATAGTTCAGGTCTTCCCGGTAGGCCCGGTCGATGCTCAGGGCGCCGAAGGTCTGCAGATCGTGCTTGATCGGCACGCAGAGAAAGGAGTTCTTCTGCTTATGGGTCTCGCTCCGGGCCCCGGTCCGGTCAAGGAAGTTGGTCTCCGCGCCGATGTGGGGGATGACAATGGGTTCGCCGGAGGCCACCACCCGGCCGGTGATTCCCTCGCCGACCTTGTATTTGCCGCGGCTCCGGGCCTCGGTACTCAGGCCGTGCGCCACCTCGATCTCCAACTGACCGGTGGTTGGATTGACAATGGTCACCGTGCCGTTCACCATCTCCTTTTTTTTGGACAGAATGGCCATGATCTCCTCAAGGCAATCACGCAGGTCCATGGTTGATGCCAGCACCCTGGTGATCTCATACAGACAGGTGAGATCGACAAGTTCCTTATTTATGGTTTCCTCTGCGCCCATGGACGGTAATTTGCCTCAATATACGAAGTTAAATACTGATGAACCCGTAACAACCCGAAATGCTTCAAATGCCACCCAGTGAAACCAACAACTTACAACGTGACACACGTCCGTCTCGCGGGTTGTTGCGAGACCGACAAATACTGAATCCCCTTGGATTTCCACAATCACCGGCCTATAATTATCCGCTGAACCGGCTCGCGTCAATAGCATTATCGTCGATCAGCCCGCAAAGACAAAGATATTGACCCCTGCCGGGAAAATGAATACACTTTTGGCCGTAGAAAATGAATCAGTAAGCCCATCACGACTCCTCACGAGCGTTTTGTCGAACAACATAAAATTACACGGTGTGATCAATGGCAGACAGGACCCTGACCGTAACCACCTCCAGCAAGATGGAGTTCGTGGATATCACCGATGCGCTTGCCCGGGAACTGGCCGGCGCCGACATCAACCATGGCGCCGTGCTGGTCTACAACCCCCACACCACCGCCGGCCTGACCATCAACGAGGGGGCCGACCCGGCGGTGCAGAGTGATCTCATCGGGGTCCTGGACCAGCTCGTTCCCAGAAACTATCCCTACCGACACCTGGAAGGCAACTCGCCCGCCCACCTGATGGCCTCGCTGATCGGCAGTTCGGTGACCGTTATCGTTGAAAGTGGCCGGCCCAGGCTCGGCACCTGGCAGCGGATCTTTTTCTGTGAGTTCGACGGACCCCGCTCCCGCAAGGTCTGGTGGCGCCCCCTCTAAGGCCTACTGGCCCGGAATCACTTATGGACAATAAAAAAGCACACCCCATTGCCCTTGACCGGAATCCGGCCGGAGCAGCCGACGAAATCTGTTTCGGCCTGGACCGGGCCACGGACGAGCGTTCGCTGGCCGCGCTCCTCGCCGCCTTTGCCGACCCGGAGCTGCAGGCAACCCTGGCCCCCCGCTTGACTGATGCGGAGATCAACGACCTGGTGGACCATCTTTTCCGCCTGCTCCGCCACCACCTGAGCCATCGCGAGTACCATTGTTTTTTTTAATCATCAAAGGATGATGAACTCGTAACAACCCGAAAGGCTTCAAATGCCACCCAATAAAATCAACAAGTTACAAGACGAATCACGTCCGTCGAGCGGGTTGTTGCGAGACCGACAAGGATGATGCTTTCGTAAAAACTAAAATATTTACGTAAGGTTTCGGTAAACCCCGTACGTTTGAGGTTGGACCGGG
>JAKITW010000038.1 GCA_021647905.1 Desulfobacterales bacterium
GGGAAAGGGGTCTTCTTCTACCAACGGCCGCTCCATTGAGAAGGGCCGGCTGTTCATAAACAGGCTATCAAGCAGGAACTCGCTTCGCCGCAACGGCGATTCGGAATCCATAAGCATATCCTGCCGAGGTTGTTTCAAATTCCGTTTTTGCCGTCACGGCCGCGGCTCAGGGTCCGCTACACCGTTCGGTATAAGAAAACCCCTTTCCCGGTCCAACCTCAAACGTACGGGGTTTACCGAAACCTTACCTCTCGCATATTGTTGCGAGACCGACAAATGCAACCGCTGGTTACAATCAGATTACCTTGTTGAGTCCATACTCGATGATGCCCTCGGCCCCGTTTTTCAGGAGCAGGGGAATAAGCTCCCGCACCTTGTGCCCGGAAACAACCGTTTCCACGGAATACCAGTCGCTCTGGTAGAGGCCGGCAACCGTGGGGGCGTTGAGACTGGGCAGCAGGCCGATGATCTGCTTCACCCGGTCGCCGGGCACATTCATCTTAAGCCCCACCAGCCTGTCGGCCCGGAGAGCGCCCTTGAGCAGGAGAACGATGTTTTCGATCTTCTCCCGTTTCCAGGGGTCCTGCCAGGAACTCCTGTTGGCAATGAACTGGGTATTGGAGGTCATCATCTCGTGGATAATGGTCAGGCCGTGCGCCCGGATGGTGCTCTCGGTCTCGGTCACCTCGACGATGGCATCGGCCAGGCCGGACACCACCTTGGCCTCGGTGGCGCCCCAGGAAAACTCGATCTCCACCTTGATCTTTTTCTCGGCAAAATATTTGCGGGTAAAGCCCACCAGTTCGGTGGCGATCTTCTTCCCCTCAAGATCCTCCAGCCGCTTGATCAACGAATCGCCGGGAACCGCGACCACCCACCGGGTCGGCCGCCTGCTCACCTTGGAATAAATCAGGTCCGCCACCACCTCCACATCGGACTCATTCTCCAGGATCCAGTCCTTGCCGGTAATACCCGCGTCAAGGACCCCCTGCTCCACATATCGCGACATCTCCTGGGCCCGGCAGATGGAGATGGCCAGTTCCTGATCATCCACCTCCGGGAAATAGCTCCGGGCGGAGAGTTTTACCTTCCAGCCGGACTTTTCAAAAAGATCAATGGTTGCCTTCTGCAGACTCCCCTTGGGGATCCCCAACCGTAACACGCTCATTTGGAATATACCTCCCTGGGATCAAATACCAGCCCATCTGTTTCCTTTAAACCATCCCCTTCCACCCGGCGAAAAAAACAACTCCGGTGGCCGGTATGGCACGCTGCGCCGCCAAGCTGTTCCACCCGGTAGATTACCGTGTCCTGGTCGCAGTCCACCAGGATCTCCCTAATCAACTGGATATGGCCCGAGGTCTCTCCCTTTAACCAGAGTTTATTCCGGGACCTGCTCCAGTAATGGGCCTTGCCGGTCTCCAGGGTCCTGTGCCAGGCCTCCTCATTGATATATGCCAGCATCAAGACCTGGTTGGACCGATGATCCTGGACAATGGCCGGCAGCAGACCGTCCGCGGCCTTGGCAAAGTTCAACCGCCCCATGTTCTCATGGTCCTTTTTTTCGTTTTCCCCGGCCTCTTGCCCGAATCCGGAGGAGATTAAATTAATCATGCACGCCGTCCGGAACTTGCAGTACTCCTTGGGGTGACGGCAGGAAGCCCCTGCCGCGGCCATGGTTTGCTTATATTTTTCACAGACAAGTTCCATCAGGGCCTCAAACGACCTTAAGTGGCGGCCAAGTGGTGGCAAGGCAGGGATTGTCTTCCGGGCAACGGCAACAAGGAATTTGTCTATTTAGCACACTGCCGCCAAAATATCATTATTTTCGTAACCGTTCACCAGGGGCTACAGATTTACGGAAACCACCGGCCGGTAAGCGTTTACTTGTTTTCAAGTTGCATTTATATGCGGGTCGCCATGCAGCGATGTCCTTGCCACGCCGGAGTGACGCCTTTCATTATCTCGTTGTGGCCGGCCGATATGGTCCGGCCCCGCGGGTTAATCAAAGGCAAACTCGCCCTGCGCAAACAATCCGAGACAGGTGTCAACCACTTCAGGGTCGTACAGGGTGCCGCGGTTGCGGGTGATCTGCTCCAGGGCCCTTTCAATGCCCAGTGACGGCCGGTACGGTCGATGCGACGCCATCGCCTCCACCACATCCGCCACGGTAAGAATCTTGGCTTCCAGCAGGATATCAGCACCGCTCAAGCCGCGTGGATATCCGGAGCCGTTTATCTTCTCGTGGTGCTGGTAGACGATCTCGGCGATGGGCCAGGGGAACTCGATGGTCTTCAGGAGATCATAGCCCACCTGGGGATGGGTGCGAATCAGGTTGAATTCAATCCCGGAAAGCCGGCTCGGTTTAGAAAGAATCTCGGCCGGGACATAAATCTTGCCAAGATCATGGACCAGCCCGGCCATGTAAATCCCCTCGATCTCTGATTCTGGCAGGGCCATCCTGGTGGCGATTTTTTGGGCCAGGGTGGCCACCCGTCGTTGGTGCCCGGCGGTATATGGGTCCCGGACCTCAACGGTGGAGGCCACCACCTTGACCGTTCCTTCCAGGGCCACTTCCAGTTTTTCCAGGTTGGCCTGGAGTTCACCGGCGGCCCGGTTACGTTCCTCGCGAATGCGAAGCGCGATAATCCCGTAGGCGAGATCAGCGGACACCTCGTGAAGACGCTGGGTCTCGGTGAGATCAAAGGCATCCGGGTCCCTGGCATGGATTGAAAGAGAGCCAAAGACCTTGCCATCGCCCCGCAGCGGCAGGGCGATGGAGGAGCCGAATCCCCGTTTCAAGGCCTCCTCCCGCCAGGGCGCGGACTCTGCATTTTTCCGGCGATTGATCTCGACCACCGGTTGCCCGTTGCGGATGGCGCGGCCGGTGGGCTCCTGGCCGGCCCCGGTATCAGCCCAGGATATGGATATCTGTTCCAGGTAGCCGTCATCCCGGCCGGCCTTGGCAATGGGCCGCACCGACCTGGCCTCGTCATGTTCGACAAAACCGACCCAGGCCATCCGGTAGCCGCCCACCTCGACAATGGTCCGGCAGATCTGCCGGACCAGTTCCGTCTCGTCGGTGGCGCGAACCACCGCATGGATACACTCGCTGAGCATGGTCAACTCCAGGTTGACCTTGCTGACCGTGGCCTCGGCCTGCTTGCGGGTCTCAACCTCCTGTTGCAGAATGGCATAGGCCTGTTCAAGCTCGGAGGTCCGCTTTTTCACCTCATCTTCCAGGTGTTCGCGGTACAACCGGTTCTCCCGCAACAGATCGGATCGCTCCAGGGCCCTGCTGACCGAATGCTCCAGCACCGCCATGTCATGGATGGGCTTGGCGATATAATCCCAGGCCCCGAGTTTCAGGGCCTTGATCGCATCACCGATGGTCCCCATGCCGGAGACCACGATGGCCGGCGTATCCGGCGCCTCCTTGGTAACCACCGACAGGACCTCAAGGCCGTCGATTTCCGGCATCCGCAGATCAAGGAGGAGCAGGTCCGGATGCTCGGACCGAAAGAGTTCGAGCCCCTTGCGGCCGTTCTCCGCCTGGAGCACGACATAACCGCTGTCCTCCAGAAAGGCGACAATGATTTCCCGGACAAACTCGTCGTCCTCAACGGTCAGAATCTTGGTTTGTGCTGGACTTCTCATGGTCGAACAATTCCTTTTTCTGTTTCTCGAATCGCCATCCCGGCATTTCGATTTTCTTCCGGCCCGTGCGGTCTGATTGGGTCCGGGAACGGCCTGGTCTCAGCCGATTTCCGGTAAACCGGGGCCGACCAGGGGCAGGCGGATGGTAAATATTGCGCCCGATCCCGGATCAGCGGATTTCACGCCCAGGCTTCCCCGGTGGGTCATGGTAACGATGAAATAGGTCACCGCCAGGCCCAGGCCGGTGCCTTCCCCCGGCGGCTTGGTGGTAAAAAACGGCTCAAAGACCCGGCGCATGGTAGTCTCGTCCATGCCCGGCCCGTTGTCCTCCACCTCGATCCGGATCAGCTCGTTTTCGCCCTCGGTCCTGATTCGCAGGATGATCCGCATGGTCTTTGGCGCCGGGCCGTCCCCACTGGTTCCGGTCATGGCCTGGACAGCATTCTTAATCAAATTGAGCAGGACCTGTTCCAGGCCCGAAACGGAACAGAATACCCGGGGAAGGCCGGGCTGGTATTCGCGGACGATCTCAAGCCGGCGCCAATCCACCCGCTTAACCAGATCTTTGTCATGCTTAACCAGTTCCACGGCCCGGTCCACCAGGGCGGGCATACTGGTATACTCCTTGGCCGCCTCCCGGTCACGGCTGAACTGCAGGAGATAGGTGACAATGTGGGCGGCCCGCAGCCCGGACGCCTGGATTCCCTCCAGAAACTTGAAGATATGACGATCCGCCAGGTAGGACTGGAGCTTGTCAAGGTCAACATCGCAGCGCCGGGCCGCCTCCACGTTCTGGGGGAGTTGCGGTGATACCCGGCGGAGCACGCTCTGGGCCCCCTGCATGATTCCGCCCAGGGGGTTGTTCAGTTCATGGGCCATCCCTTCCACCAGACTGGCCACGGAGGTCAACTTTTCGGTCTGGATCGTCTCATCTTCCACCCGGACCCGGTCGGTCACATCATCAAGCCGGATGATCGCCTCCTCGACCTCATTGAAGATCAGGGGGTAGGTGATAACATCCACATAACGGGGCTCGTTGTGGAGCCGGCATAACAGCCGCTCTATTCGCAACGGTTTCTTTTCCCGCATGGCCTTCTTGATCCGGGCCATCTGCTCGGCGAACATCGGCATCACCTCGGGCAGGAAAAGACCTTGGGCCGCTGCCGCATCCAGGCCGGTCACCCGGGCCGCCTCATTGTTCCACTGGGTTATGCGGCCCGCCAGGTCCACCCCGATGAGCACCGACGGCATGGCATCGATCATGTTCTGCAGGTAAAGCCGCATCCGGTTCATCTCCGCCTCCGCCTCCTGCCGCTGCTCGTTCCGGCGCTGCATCCCGGAATAGCTGAGCAGTATCCCGAACATACCCAGCAGCCAGAAAAGGATATGGCCGACCCAGAGGCTGTTGACAATCCCCCTCAAGGTCTCACCCAACGGGGCAAGGGGCACCTCCACGGTGATCCCGCCGCGGATGTTGCCGACCGCGTATCCCTGGCGGGCATGACATTTGAGACAGCTCTTCTCAACCAGAACGGGCCGCATCAGACGGAGGTATTCCCGGCCGTCATGCACAACAACCCCGCTGGCCTCGACCTCGCCCTTTTCAAAGGAACGCAGCACCTGTTGTTCCCACGGATCGGCCCGGTTGTTATTGTTCAGGGGGGTGAGGCTGGTGATGCTGCCCCGGAAAAGCTGCTCATTGCGGCCCATGGCCTGCACCTGGCTGGTCATCCGGCCGTGGCTGCTCAGGGTAAGCCTCTGCCCGGAAGGCGTCACCAGGTCCCGTTCCTTTACCCCGGCGAGAAAGGGATCGGGCCGGTTGTCCGGGGTGACCGGCACATAGACCCCGCCCTGCAGCGCATTCCAGCGGCGGTAGAGAATCTCCGCCTTGATCTGGGTGCGGGCCACGCTCAGGGCGATCAATTTCACCTCCTGGCGGAACAGATAAAGGTTCCAGAACAACGAGGCAACAACGGCGCCGGACCAGCCCAGGACCAGGACAACGGTATAAAATTTCAAGAGCGAAGAAGAACGGAATCCGCTGATCATCAAACAAACCCGGAAGATTTTTTCAGACAGCCTTTGGCTGGATGTTTCGACCCGGCAAAACCGGATAATAGCACCCCGGGGAGATAGTTTCCACTGGCAAACGAATTTATCGGTCCTGGAAATGATCATATCCCTGGTAGTCGATCCTCCGGCCGGCCCCGGCGGTCCGCAGGATCACCCCGGGGGTCTCGACCACCCGGCCGATACGATGGATCTCCCGGCCAACGGCCTGCCGGACCAGCCGCAACAGGGTCTGATCATGTTCCGCCGCCGCGGTGAACAGCAGTTGATAATCCTCGCCCCCGGAAATCATCCAGTCAAGGGCGGATAAGTGCAACCGCTCCGCGGCCGCGGCCAGGGTCCCGGGCCCGGGCAGCAGCTTTTCATCAATCTCGGCGCCGACCCTGCTTGCGGCACAGAGATGGGCGAGATCGGTGGCCAGGCCGTCGGAAAGGTCCATCATCGACCGGACCTTTCCGCTTGCCGCCAGAAGCGAGCCGATTCTCACCTGGGGTTCGGGGTTGAGATGGGCCTGGACCAGGTCGGTCCACTGGGCCGTTGATATCCCCTCCCCCTCCTGTCGGCAGAGTTCAAGCCCGGCGGCCGCACCACCCAGCGGCCCGGTCACCCATATCGAGTCATCGACCCGTGCCCCGTTCCGGAAAAGAACCCGCCCGGCCTCGACTTCGCCGACCATGGTCACGGTAATGACCGCGCCGCGCCGGCAGCTTACCGTGTCGCCGCCCACCAGGAGGGCGTCATGTTCAGTCAGACAGGCGACAAACCCTTGAAGAAACGACTCCAGCCATTGACCGGTCAGGTCCGGGGCCACGGCCATTGCCAGCAGGGCAAACCGCGGCCGACCGCCCATGGCCGCCACATCGCTGATATTGACCGCCGCCGCCTTGCGGCCCAGCAAGAACGGGGGGTGCCATCTGCGATCAAAATGAACCCCGTCGGCCAGGCTGTCGGTTGTCAGCAACCGGACCAGGCGGTCACCGTCATCGGTGCGGATCACAGCGCAATCGTCGCCGATCCCGCAGACAAGATCATCAGCAACGCTGCCGCTCATCGCCCGGATCCGGGCGATGAGTTCCCGTTCCGACGGCCGGTCCGGCCCGGGATCTTTCCGCTCCTCCGGCATCGCCGGTCTGTTCCGTTCAAGGGTGCCCACTTGTATCACTCTTCATAACCGTTCACCGGGGGTACGGATTTACGGTAAACTCATGCCCGTAAGCGTTTACCAGTGGCTTAGATTCGTTCATTTGGGACTGCGAAGCATACTGGTGCTATTCGAGCAGGCCGGAATGGGCGAAGATGAGGTGCTGGTGAACGCTTACCACTCTTTATTATTTGACCAGGCGCAGGGAGGGTGGTTTGCCGCCCTTTTCCGGAACCCTGTCCTCAACCGGCCGGGGGGGGGTCTGTCCGAAATCCACCGCCTTGACAAACCGTTCGGCCCCATCCATGGTGAATATTTCCTGCCCGGTCATCTGGGCCGTGCGCAGGATCCAGACCGCCTTGTGCGGCGGCACGGTAAGAAAATGGATGGTAACGAACCACCACTCGTCCCGCTTGCCGGTATCACGGGTAATATCGGTAACCAGGGCATAGACCAGCAGCCGGGGCTCCATGCCCGCCACCAGGACAATGTCCCCCACCCCGGTAACGTCTTTAAACGGGATAACTTTTTTAAGTTCGTCAATCATCTGTTCCATGACCATGTCCTAGTGTCTCAAATCCTGATCCCGGCGATCCAGCCGCCGGAACTGCACAGCCTCGGCCACATGCGCGGCAGTGATCTCTTTACTGCCGGCCAGGTCGGCAATGGTTCGAGAAATCTTTAAAACGCGATGATAGGAACGGGCCGACAGGCCCAGTTTCTCCATCGCGTTCTCGATCAGTTGCAGTCCGGTCCGGTCCAGACCGCAATACTTCTTGATATCCCTGGGCCCCATCTGGCCGTTGCAGTATATCTTTTTTCGTCGTTTAAAGCGCTGACCCTGGATCTGCCGGGCCCGGTCGACCCGCTCCTTGACCACGGCCGACGATTCCCCGCTCCTGCCCTCGGTCATCTCCTGGAACCGCACCGCCGGGACCTCGACATGGAGATCGATCCGGTCCAGAAACGGTCCGGAAAGCCGGTTCTTATAGCGCTGCACCTGGGGCGGGGTACAGGTGCAATTATGTTTCGGGTCGCCGAGATAGCCGCAGGGGCAGGGATTAAACGCGGCAACCAGCAGGAAATTGGCCGGAAAGGTCAGCGAGTTGGCCGCCCGGGCAATGGTCACCATGCCGTCTTCCAGGGGTTGACGCAATACCTCGAGCACGTTTTTCTTGAATTCAGGCGACTCATCCAGGAAAAGAACCCCGTTATGGGCCAGGGAGACCTCGCCGGGCCGCGGGTTCTGGCCGCCGCCGATCAGGCCGGCATCGGAGATGGTATGGTGCGGCGCCCGGAACGGCCGGGTGGCCGTAAGCGGACTCTGTTGCGGCAGCAGGCCCATGACGCTGTAGATTTTAGTGGTTTCCAGGGCCTCTTCAAAGGAGAGATCCGGAAGAATGGTGGGCAGCCGCCGGGCAAGCATGGTCTTGCCTGAACCGGGCGGCCCCTTCATCATGAGGTTATGACCGCCGGCCGCCGCGATCTCCAGGGCCCGCTTGGCATGCTCCTGCCCCTTGACCTCGTTGAAATCCAGATCATGGGCCGCAACCTTGCGAAACAGGGCCATGACATCCACCTTAACGGCCGCGAGCGGGGTTGTTCCGGCGAGGAACTCCAGCGCCTGGGCCAGGTTCTCGACACCGATCACCTCAATACCGTCCACCACCGCGGCCTCCGGACCATTGGCCGCCGGGACCAGAATTCCGGTCAGACCGGCATCGCGGGCAGCCAGGGCCATGGGCAGCACCCCCCGGGCCGGCCGGACAGCGCCGTCCAGGGACAACTCGCCGATCACTCCGTATTGCGGGAGAAGATCGCTGGTCAGGATTCCGGCCGCGGCCAGAATGCCCAGGGCCATGGGCAGATCATAGCCAGCCCCCTCCTTTTTCACATCAGCCGGCGCCAGGTTAACGGTGATCCGCCGGGCAGGAAACTCATAGCCGCTGTTCTTGATCGCCGCCCTGACCCGGTCCTTGCTTTCCCGGACCGCCCCCTCGGGCAATCCCACGGTGGAAAAAGAGGGCAGGCCAAAGGCGATATCCACTTCCACCTCCACCAGGAGGCCGTCCACCCCGATCACCGCGCTGCTCAAAATCTTTGCCAGCATTTCCACCTCCTGTCCAGGCAGTCATACAGAGCTGTCTGCTCCCCGGCATCACGATCAGCCGAATTCTCCCCTTTTCCTTCACTCTACGATATACACCCGCTGGACGCATCAGGAAAGAGACCGACCGACAAAATCGTCAGGGCTGATAACAGGCGGCCATCTCGGCGGAATACCCGCCGCCCGGCGTCTGATGGATATAAAAAGGGGGCAGGATCGTCAGTTGCTCGCCGCCGCCCTTGACCGCCTCGACCAGGACCAGTTTGCCCGGCCCGCCCGGATGGCCGTGGACCATCTGCAGCCGTTTGGGCTCCAACCCCTGGTCCCGCAGGGTCGTGAACAGAAAAGACAATCGTAAGGCGGGATAAACCAGTGCCACCCGGCCGCGGTTTTTCAGCGCATAGGCAGCACCCCGGAGTACTGCCGGCAGGTCGGCCGTAAGTTCGTGCCTGGCCCGGGCCCGGCCGATGTCCGGGTTAACCCGGCCGGCATCAACCTTGCGGTAGGGCGGATTACAGAGCACCCAGGAAAAAGAACCCGGCCCGACAAGATCTTTAATCCGGCGGAGATCCCCGGCAATGGTCTGGATGCGATCCCCGAATCCGTTTGCCGTTGCATTGATCCGGCAGAGTTCAGCCATTTCCGGCCGTAGTTCCAGGGCGGTAAGCCTGATCCCGGGCCAACGGTAGGCAATGATCAGGGAAACGACTCCGCAGCCGGCCGCCAGATCAAGGATTGTATCCCGGGCCCGGGGCCGGAAAAAATGGGCCAGCAGCACCGCGTCGAGGGAAAAACGAAAGCCGTTCCGCGGTTGCCGGCAGCAGAGGGCATTGCCGAAAAGACTGTCTTTGGTAACGTCCTGACAAATTTCCGTCACGATCCTCCCTTGGAAATCATTCGCCAGAAAAAAGAAACCTGACGCAGACAAGCGACTGCCCGAAAACCGTTCAGATACGTATCTCTTCGGTGGGGTCCAGCTTGTTTATCAAAAGCCCGGTCAGGATCTTGGGATAGAAATAGGTTGACTTGTGCGGCATGATCAGCTTTTCGTCCGCGACCCGCCGAACCTGGGATACCAGGGTGTTGTTCATTAAAAAAAGAAGCGGCGACTGCTGTCCGTTGGCCACGCTCTCCTTGACCGCCTCGTCCACGGCCTCGTCCGGGTCACTGTAATAGCGGACCAGGTTTTCCTGTTCACGGCGTTCATCGTCAAGACCCAGAACCCGCTCCAGCACCAGGTCGGAGAGTACCACCACGTCAAGGTCACGCAGGGCCTCCGGCCGGTCGATCATCGCGCTGTTGTCCTGTACTTCCTTTTTCAGGGTCAGCAGAAAACAGCGGTCCTCGCCGGCATGGTAAAGCCCGAAGACCGTGGCCCGGCCGACAACCTCTTCCATCCGGGCCAGCAGCTCGGCAACCAGGGCCTCCCGCGTACCGCCCAGGATCTCCTCCAGGGAAAAATAAGGTTCGAGCCTGGCAGCCACTCCGGCCATGGCCGGATCAGGCACCACATCGGCTGGCAGCCGGACCAGCCGATGGGTGGGAAGCACGGACAAACCCGGGTCCTCCATGGGGCAAAGATACATCATGGTATGATTATAGGGGCTCTGTTCGGCCAACCCCTTGTCGCGCTCCCTGACCAGCCGCCGGTAGTTCAAGGCCGTATTGTAGCGGTGGTGACCGTCGGCGATATATAGCGATTTATCGGCAAACAGGTCGTGAACCCGGGCCAGGGCCCGGGAATCGGTCACAGCCCACACGGTATGGACCGCCCCGTCCGGGTCGCGAACCGTGTACAGCGGCCGGCGGCCGCGGCCTGCCTCCAGGGCGGCCATAACCGCACCCTGTTCATCGGAGTAAAGCGAAAAGATCTGACTGAACTGGGCCTGGCATACATCCAGCAGCCGGAGCCGGTCCGCGGCCACCGTGGCAAAGATCTCTTCATGGGGCTTGACGATTTCCTCGCTGAACTCGGCCAGCCGGACCAGTGAGATCAGCCCCTTTCTGGTCATCGTCCGGCCGGACGGCAAGGTATAATCAATGTAATAGAGGTAAATGGCCGGCGTGCTGTCGCGAACCAGCACCCCCTCTTTCAGCCACTGATCAAACAGATCGCGGGCATGCTGATAGCGTTCGTCGGTTTTTGCACTAGGACCCGGCTCCTTGCCGATATCGAGCCGGATCATGTTATAGGGATTCCGGGCCAGATAAAAGGCCTGCCGGTTGGAATCAATAACATCGTAGGGCGGGGTGACCACCTCCTCGATATGTTCGATCTTTTCCGGATTATAGCGAAGCCCGCAAAACGGGGCGATAAAGGCCATGCTGTATTTCTCCTTTTTTTATGGTACAATGATAAGGTTGGCTGAATCTACGCAAAAACCATTTTGTTTTCAAGTGTCCTTTTTCCCTGCGCCCAATTCTTGTGGAGGTTCCATGTTTGATATATTCGTAAAGACCCACTTCTCCGCGGGTCACCACCTGCGTAACTATCCGGGAAACTGTGAAAAGCCCCATGGCCATAACTGGAAGGTGAAGGTGACGGTGCGTGCCGGCGAACTGGACGAGTTGGGAATGGCCATTGATTTCCGCCGGATCAAGGAGGGCCTTGCCAGGGTGCTGGACACCCTTGATCACCGCGACCTGAACGAACACCCCGACTTCACCGAGAAAAACCCCTCCTCGGAAAATATCGCCGTCTATATTTTCGACAACCTCAACCAGGACTTAAATTCCGACCGCTACCACCTCCACAGCATCACGGTCTGTGAAACGGACAACAGCGGGACCACCTATTTTGGCACCTGAATCGACCCTGAACATCTCCGAGACCTTCTACAGTATCCAGGGGGAGTCTTCCCTTAGCGGCCGGCCCTGTGTTTTTCTGCGGCTGGCCGACTGTAATCTCCGCTGTTCCTTTTGCGACGCCCGCTATACCTATGAGGAGCCGGGCCGGGAAACAGGGCTGGCCGAGTTGATCGATTTTGCCGCCCGGTATCCCCGGGCCCTGGTGGAGATCACCGGCGGCGAGCCGCTGCTCCAGGAGAATGTCTACCCATTGATGAAAGAACTGGTGGCCGCCGGCCGCACCGTGCTCCTGGAGACCAACGGCAGCATCAACCTGGCCCGGGTACCGGCCGAAGTAATAAAAATCATGGACCTCAAGTGCCCGGACAGCGGGATGCACGACCGGATGGATATTACCAATTTCCAGCATCTGTCCGCCAACGACGAAATCAAATTCGTGATCAGTTCCGACCGGGACTACGACTGGGCCGTGGGGATGATAGGGGAACACGGCCTGGCCCGTCGGGCCAGGCTGCTTTTCTCCCCCAACACAGCGGCGATGAAGGCCGGGGACCTGGCCCGCCGAATCCTTGACAACCGGCTCCCGGTCAGACTGCAGCTGCAGCTGCATACCCTGCTCTGGCCGGAAAGTACCCGCGGCGTATGAACCTGTCATCGTAAGGTTTCGGTAAACCCCGTACGTTTGAGGTTGGACCGGGAAAGGGGTTTTCTTATACCGAACGGTGTAGCGGACCCTGAGCCGCAGCCGTGACGGCAAAAGCGGAATTTGAAACAACTTCGGCATGATATGCTTATGGATTCCGAATCACCGTTGCGGCGAAGCGAGTTCCTGCTTGATAGCCTGTTTATGAACAGCCGGCCCTTCTCAATGGAGCGGCCGTTGGTAGAAGAAGACCCCTTTCCCGACAGGAGGGGGGTTACTGAATGTTTACCTGTCATCTAACCAGCATGGCTGGACCATATTTGCCCAGCCACAACGAAACAATAAAAGACCTCACTCCGGCATGGCAAGAACGGCGACAGAAACCAATGGGTGAAAACTTTCTACCGGCCGGCAAGCAAGAAATGCATGCCCGGGGTTGGCGGACAGTGGATGTGGTCCTGGTTACCGGCGACGCCTATGTTGATCACCCCTCATTCGGGGTGGCCCTGATCGGCCGCTGGCTGGAACAGCACGGTTTCCGGGTGGCGATCCTGGCCCAGCCCCGTTATGACCGGCCGGACGATTTCCGCCGGTTCGGCCGGCCCCGTCTCTTTTTCGGGATCAGCGGGGGCAATCTCGACTCGATAGTGGCCAACTACACCGGCAACGCCAAGGTCCGGGACCAGGACCCCTTCTCACCAGACGGAAACCCCTATTTCGGGCCGGAGCGAAAAAAAGAGGCCCGCCGCCGGCCGGACCGGGCCGTAATCCGCTACGCCAACCTGGCCCGGCAGGCCTATCCGCAAGCAACTATAGTCCTGGGCGGCCTGGAGGCCTCGTTGCGGCGCTTTGTTCATTATGACTATCAACAGGCCAGACTGCGGGGCTCGGTGCTCGCCGATGCCAAGGGTGATCTGCTGGTTTACGGGATGGGCGAAAAGGCGGTGCTGGAGATCGCCCGGCAACTGGCTGATAAAGAAACCCTGGCCGGAATCGCCGGCACCTGCCAACGGCTCACCGACAAAGAGATGGTAGCAACATCCCTGCCTGCCGGTACCCTGACCCTGCCCTCGTGGCGGGAAATCAAACAGCATAAAAACAAGTTCATGACCGGGGAACGGGCCCTGGACCGGCACGGCCGGGCCCGGGCCGCCACCCTGGTGCGCCAGCGCCAGCAAGCGGCCTGGATACTGCAGCATCCTCCCACTCCGCCCCTGACCACCGCAGAGATGGACGCGCTCCATGAACTCCCCTTTGCCCATGCTCCCCATCCAACGGCCGGTGAGGTGCCCGCCTATCGGATGATCCGCCACTCGGTGACCATTGTCCGGGGCTGTTACGGCAACTGCTCCTACTGCGCCGTCACCCGGCACCAGGGACCGGTGGTCACCTGCCGCGGCCGCCGGTCAATACTCGACGAGATAAGACGAATTACCCGGCAGGATGATTTCAAGGGCACGATCAGCGATCTCGGCGGCCCCACCGCCAACATGTACGCCACCTCCTGCGATAATCCGAAAAAATGTCAGCGCCACGACTGTCTCTACCCCGGAATCTGCGGACATCTCAAGATAGACGAGGACTCTTTTTTACGGCTGCTTACCGAGGCAACGGCCATCCAGGGAGTAAAGCATCTGTTTATCTCCTCCGGGCTGCGCATGGAGCTGCTCATGCGCACTCCCGAACTGTTGACTCGAATCCTGGCCCAGCATACACCCGGGGCGCTCAAGATAGCGCCGGAACACACCTCGTCTTCCGTATTGAAGCTGATGCACAAGCAGCGGCCGGAGCTGCTGCCGCGCTTTCTGAAAACCTGCCGGGATCTGGCGGCAAAATTAAAAAAACCAGTCCATTTCACCCCCTACTTCATCTCGGCCCACCCGGGCTGCACCATGGCCGATATGGAGAAGCTGGCCGCGACCATAAAGAAACTGCAACTACCGGTCCGCCGGTTGCAGGATTTCACTCCCACCCCCGGCACCCTGTCAACGGCGATGTATGTCACCGGCCTGGATCGCGATACCTTGAAGAAGATCCCCGTGGCCCGGGGAGCCAGGGAAAAACGGGACCAGCGGCTTGTTTTAGAAAAAATCAATACCGGCAAAAAAAAATAAACCAGGTTGTATTTTTCTGGGAATTATTATCATATACATAAAAAACATTGAAATTCGAGGTGGTTTATGGACAAGTACGAATGCCCGTGCGGCTATGTGTACGACCCGCAAGAGGGCGATTATGAACATGGCGTTGAACCGGGCACTGCTTTTGAAGATCTGCCCGACGGCTGGGTCTGCCCCAAATGCGGTGCGGAAAAAATATATTTTGAAAAAATCGACTAGGAATTTTTCAGCAAGTGAACCAGCCGGAAAAAAAAATACTGGCCATTGATGTGGGCAACTCCCATACCGTGTGCGGCGTGTTCCGCAACGAGGAGCTGCTCTGGCACTGGCGGTTGAAGACCGACCGTAAGAAGACCGCCGACGAACTGGCTGCCTGCTTTCATACCTTTCTCGCCATGGAGAACGCCGGTTTCGCGGACATCGACGCCGCCATCCTGGCCAGCGTGGTGCCCACCCAACAAAGGGCCTGGCGTGATTTTACCCGTAGCGTTGGCTGGCCCCTGATCACGGTGGACAAGACCATCCATACCTGCGGGATGCGAATCATGACCGATCACCCGGCCGAGGTCGGGGCGGACCGGATCGTCAATGCGGTGGCCGCCTATGCCCGGGTCAGACAGGCGGTGATCGTGATCGATTTCGGCACTGCCATCACCTTTGACTGCGTTTCCGCGGCCAACGAGTATCTGGGCGGGGTAATCGTCCCCGGGATCGCCATCTCCATCGACGCCCTGGCCGGCCAGACCGCCAAGCTGCCCCGGGTGGACATCTCCGCCCCGCCGCCCAGGGCGATCGGCACCAATACCGTTGATGCGATCAAAAGCGGTATCCTCCATGGCTACGGCAGCATGGTGGACGGCCTGATCAAAAAAATCGCCCAGGAGTATCTCCCGGACCGGCCCCACGTCATCGCCACCGGCGGGATGGCCGAGATCATCGCCGCCTATAGCGAATCCATCGTTCAGGTGGAACCGATGCTCACCCTGGAAGGATTACGGCTCCTTTATGCGGAAAACAGCTCCAGCTGAGACCATGCCCGAGCCGGTGCTGCCGCCCCCCCTTGCCAAGGGCGACACCATCGGCCTGGTGCGGCCCGCCGGCCCGGTCCAGGACCAGGACCACTTTCATGCCGGAATCCGGCTCTTGCAGGAGATGGGGTTCGCGGTCCGCTTCGCCCGGGACAGTCTGGGCAGAAACAGCGGATACCTGGCCGGCTCCGACCAGGAACGGGTGCAGGAGTTTCACCAGATCTGGGCCGATCCCGAGGTCAAGGCAATACTGGCCATGCGCGGCGGCTACGGCTGCATGCGGCTGGTGGAACATCTGGACATGGATCTGATCCGGAGCCAGCCCAAACTGCTGATCGGGTTCAGCGATATCAGCGTCCTGCTTGCCGCGATCACCAGGGCCACCGGCCTGGTCACCCTGCACGGCCCGGTGTTGACCACCCTGCCCCGCTGTAACCGGGAAACAATACATTCATTCTTTGCAGCGGTCAGTGGCCGGCAACAGCCGGAGATCAAACCCCGCAACCTGGAGGTGCTCAACAAGGGCGGCATTGCCACCGGCCGGCTGATGGGCGGCAACCTCACCTGCCTGACCCACCTGCTGGCCACCCCCTACGAACCATCCTGGAACAATATCCTGCTCTTTGTCGAGGATGTGGGCGAGTCCGCCTACCGGCTCGACCGGCTCTTCACCCAGCTCAAGCTGGCTGGCCGGCTGGACAACCTTGCCGGTCTCATTCTCGGCTCTTTCAGTGCCAATCTCGGCGAGGATTTCTGCGAGACCGCGGATGACGAACAGGTGTGGCAACGGGTACTGGAACTGCTGGACAACAAAAAAATTCCGGTCTGGGGCAACTTTCCCATTGGCCACGGTCCCAACAACCAGGTGCGGCCCCTGGGGGTGGCGGCGGAGCTTGATTCCGGGGCCGGTGTCCTGCGGCTGCTCGGTCCCTGCACCGCGCCCCGGGGATGAGTCCATTGCCCGGGAATCAGGCGAAGATTTTGCCGGGCCGGCAAGGGACGGAGGCGCGATAAAGCCGGTGCTCCTGGATATAATCCGCCACCACGGCCGGGACCAGGTCCCGGATGGGGCGGCCCTGCCGGACCAGGGCCCGGATCTCGCTGGAGGATATCTCCACGGGCGTCATGTCGAGCAGGTGGATCCGGCCGCCGGCCGGGTCGGTTTCCTGCTCCCAGGTTGTGGAGTCTTCAAAACTTCGCCGGTACCCGGGAAAGAAACGGGCCGCCAGTCGGGCAACCGGCGGACATGACGGCCTGGGGATTATCACCAGGTCGGCAAGGGCGGGGATCTGCTTAAAGCTCTTCCAGGTATCGATCTCGGCAAAGGAATCCTGGCCGATAATGAAAAAAAGTCGCGTCCCCGGCCCCAAACGATTGCGTAATTCCCGCAGGGTATCGATGGTAAAGGAAGGACGGGCCAGTTCGGCCTCAAGGAGCGACAGGGTATACCCGTCCCGGGTAGCCACGGCCTGCTCGAGCATGGCCACCCGCTGCTCGAAATCCAGGACCGGATGATCCAGTTTATGGGGCGGCCGGGCCGCCGGGACGAACCAGAGCTGGTCCAGCCCCATGGTTGCCCAGACCGCGTCAGCCGCGGCCAGGTGCCCGTTATGGACCGGATCAAAGGTGCCGCCGAAGAGCCCGAGCCGCTGCGGAGCATCCACGGATCAACTCCGTACCTGGCCGTCACCGTAGACAATGAATTTCCGGGTGGTCAGTTCCTTGAGTCCCATGGGGCCGTAGGCATGGAGCTTGGTGGTGCTGATCCCGATCTCCGCGCCCAGACCGAACTGGCCGCCGTCATTGAACCGGGTCGAGGCATTGACCATCACTGCCGAGGCGTCCACCTCGCGCAGGAACCGCTGGGCATTGGTGTAATCCCGGGTAACAATGGTTTCGGTATGCTGGGAACCGTAACGGGCGATATAATCCATTGCCGCATCAAGATCGTCCACCACCTTGATCGCCAAGATGAGATCGAGAAACTCCATGCCCCAGTCCGTTTCCAGGGCCGGGGTACAGTCGGGAAGAATCTCCCGGCAGGCGGGACAGCCGCGCAACTCCACCCCGGCCTTGGTCAACCCGGCCGCCGCCAGGGGCAGAAAGAAGGGGGCGATTTCCCGGTGGACCAGCAGCCCTTCCAGGGCATTACAGACCCCGGGCCGCTGGGTCTTGGCATTGAGTACGATATCCCTGGCCATCTCCGGCTCAGCGGTCCGGTCGACAAACACGTGACAGACACCCTTGTAATGTTTGAGCACCGGAATCCGGGAATTTTCAGCCACAAACCGGATCAATCCTTCGCCGCCCCGGGGGATGATCAGATCGATGTACTCCTCCAGCTCCAGCAGGACGGTGATTGCCTCCCGGTCAATGATCGGCACCAGCTGGATCGCGGCCGGGTCGATATCCTCGGCAGCCAGTGAATCCCGCAGCACCCGGGCCAGGGCCAGGTTGGAATGGATCGCCTCGGACCCGCCCCGGAGAAACACGGAGTTGCCGGCCTTGAGACACAGGGCAGCCGCGTCCACGGTAACATTGGGCCGCGACTCATAGATCATCCCGACCACTCCCAGGGGCACCCGCATCCTGCCGACCACGATCCCGCTGGGCCGGCGGCCCATCTCGGCGATCTCGCCCACCGGGTCGGGCAATGCCGCAACCTCCTTGAGCCCGTTGATCATCGAGGCCATCACCTTGTCCGAGAGTTCAAGCCGGTCCAGCATTGCCGCGGAAAGACCCTTGTCCCGGCCCGCGGCCAGGTCTTTTTCGTTCTCGACGCGGATAAAATCCCTGCGCTCGGCCAGGGCCCCGGCCATCCGCAGCAATACCCGGTTCTTGCTATCAGAGGATACCCCGGCCAGCCGCCGGGCCGCCTGTTTCGCCTCTTGGGCCATGGATATAATGGTTTCCCTTACCGCCATCTTTCACTCTCCTTTACATAATAACCAGGTTATCCCGGTGGATAACCTCATCCCCGTTTTTATAGCCAAGGACCTCCTCAATCCGACTGGTCTTGACCCCCTGGATCCGGACAAGATCGGCAGACCCGTAATCGACCAGCCCGACCGCGATCAGCTGGTTGCTTTCGTCCAGACATTGTACCGACTCGCCGCGCCGGAACTTGCCGCGCACCTCCTTGATCCCGGAAGGCAGCAGGCTCTTGCCGCCCTTGACCACCGCCCGGCAGGCCCCCTGATCAAGCACCAGGTCGCCTTTGGGCCTGAGGACGTAGGCAATCCAGTGCTTGCGCCCCTGCATCTTCTCGGCCCGGGGCAGGAAAAATGTGCCCACCGGATCGCCGGCAAAAAGCTGCTGCAGGATCCCGGGTTGCCGGCCGGAGCCGATAAAGGAACTGCCGCCCCGGGCCGCCACCATCCTGGCGGCCCTGATCTTGCTCCGCATCCCGCCCATGCCCAGGGCCCCGACCAGGTGGCCGGCCATCTTCTCCACCTTTTTATCGACCCTGGTCACGGTATACACCGGCTCGGCCCGGGGATCAAGCCGGGGATTGCCGGTATAAAGGCCGTCCACATCAGTGAGACAGATCAACATGTCCGCCTCGATCACATTGGTGATCATCGCCGCCAGGGTATCATTGTCGCCGAATCGCAACTCCTCCACCGACACCGTATCGTTCTCATTGACAATGGGCAGGATGCCCCAGTCAAGCAGGGTCAGCATGGTGTTACGGATATTGAGATAGCGGTTGCGATTGGCAAGATCGTTATGGGTAAGCAGCACCTGGGCCACCTTGCGCCCGGATTTGTTAAAAATATCTTCGTAAACCCGCATCAGGCTGCTCTGGCCCAGGGCGGCAAAGGCCTGTTTCTCCTTAAGCGAAACATTCCCTGCCCCGGTTCGGCCCAGGCGCTTGCGGCCGGCGGCCACCGCGCCGGAGCTGACCAGGATCACCTCGCAGCCGGACTCCCGCAGAAAGAGCAATCCCCGGGCCAGCTCTTCGATCACCCCCTGATCCAGGCCGTCGGCATTGGTGAGTACGGCGCTGCCCACCTTGACCACCACCCGCCTGGCCCGGGCCAGATAAGCGCGACGCAGACCGATTCCTTTCCGCTGGTCATCCCCAGAGGTCATGACTCCCCTTCCTCGTTCATTTCTCGATCAACGTTCTCGCCGGCCGCAGCCGGATCAACAGCGGCAAGAGCGATACCGAGCGCTTGCTTCAGCGCCTCCAGACCGTGGCCGGTCAATGCCGATACCGGCATTGCCACCAGGCCCATTCGATTGAAATACTCCTTCAACTCGATCAACCGGTCCGGCCCGGTTACCAGATCGACCTTGTTGAGCACCACCAGCCGGGTCCGCTGCAGAAGCGACTCATTATAACAACCAAGTTCATTTTCAAGAACCTGATAATCGTCAATGGGTTGCCGCTCCTGCCCCGAGGCATCAATCACCTGGAGGAGAACCCGGGTTCGCTCCACATGCCGGAGGAACTTGTGGCCGAGACCGGCCCCCTGATGGGCGCCCTTGATCAGGCCGGGGATATCGGCCAGGATACAGGTTGGCGGCTGTGGAGCGGAAAAATCGTCAGGCAGGGTCAGGACCCCCAGCTGAGGTTCCAGGGTGGTAAAGGGATAGGACGCCACCTTGGGATCGGCGGCGGACAGTTTGGCCAGCAGGGTGGATTTGCCGGCATTGGGCAGGCCGATCAGGCCGACATCGGCGATGAGTTTCAACTCGATCCTGAGCCAGAACTCCTCGCCCGGCCGGCCGGCTTCCGCCTTGCGCGGCGCCCGGTTCCAGCTGGTGGCGAAACGACAGTTGCCCCGGCCGCCGCGGCCGCCCCGGGCCGCCTTGATCCGGTCGCCGTCATTGACCAGATCGGCAAGGATCTCGCCGGATTCAGCATCCCTGATCAGGGAGCCCAGCGGCACCTTGAGGATAAAATCCCGGCCATTGCGGCCATGCTGTTTCTTGCCGCGGCCATTGGCACCTCTTTCGGCCTTGAAATGGGAACGATAGCGAAAGTCGAGCAGCGAGGTCAGGCGGCTGGAGGCCTCAATGATCAGATCGCCGCCATTACCGCCGTCACCGCCGTCCGGGCCGCCCCTGGGCACAAACTTTTCCCGGCGGAAACTGAGACAGCCGTTGCCGCCGTCACCCGCCTTAATGAAAAATTTGGCCTCATCGATAAAAGGCATGGTCGCCTGCCAGGGCTTAGGAGGTGCGCAAGAATTAATTGGTAGAATTGGCGCCCGGATTTGGGTCAGGTTGAGTTGAGCCGATTGAGCAAAACCGCAGGCATAGCAGCACTATGTTGAGGATTTTGCGATTGAGGAACGGCTCAAGATGGCCCGAAGACGGGATGCGAAAATGCCAAGTAATTTTTGCGCACCGACTTAAATTAAAAAAAGCGGCGGCAACGGCTGCTTCGGGCCGGTCACCGCCGCTTTTCGTGTAAAAAAAGATTATACCGCAAGGGCATAAGTTTCGTTTGAGCCGGCGAGCGGCTCAACTCAGCTTTATACCGCCGATTCAGACGGATAGACACTCACCCGCTTCCGGTCACGGCCGAAGCGCTCAAAGGCAACCACCCCGTCGATCTTGGCATACAGGGTATAATCACGGCCCAGCCCCACATTGGTGCCGGGATGAAGTTTGGTGCCCAGCTGCCGGACCAGGATACTTCCGGCCCGCACGCTCTCCCCGGCAAATTTCTTGACTCCCCGTCTCTGGCCGGCACTGTCGCGTCCGTTCCGTGAACTGCCACCGGCTTTCTTATGTGCCATAACAATCTCCTCTATCTGGCTTGAACTGAACCGCGCCCGCCTCTTGCACCACCCGGGAGATCAGGATGCTATTTCACCGATCTCAAGGGCGGTGAACAACTGCCGGTGACCGCGTTTCACCTCATATCCCTTTCTTTTTTTCTTCTTATAGACCAGCACCTTCTTGGCCTTGCCCTGTTCAACAATGGTGGCGGTAACCCTGGCCCCGGCCACCACCGGCTGCCCGATCTTGGCCTCCTCACCGTCAACCACGGCCAGGACATCGGTCAATTCAACGGTGTCACCGATACTGCCCTCGATCTTTTCCACCCGCAGTTTTTCACCGGTGGAGACCTGGTACTGCTTGCCGCCGGTGCGAATTATTGCATACATGCGATTCCTCCAACCCAATTCAAATTATTGATGGTCATGTAACAACCCGGCATGGCTGGACCATGCCGGGTTTGTCAAATAGTTGCAGAATCGACCGGATTTTCCTTCTAAAGGCCGGCCGAAACATCGGCCCGGGCGGCCGGCCCGGGCCGCGCTTGCGCTGTCCGCAAGACCGTCCGGCTCCAGGGGGGTGGTAATGACCCGCGCGATGAACCGACCATTAATACCAGAACCGGCTATTTTGTCAAGGCTAAACCACCCGGGGAAACTCAGCCGGTGCCGAGCCGTTCCGCTTCCTTTACCTTGCGGATCTCGCAGGCCTTTTCAAAGGCCTTTTCCGGGCCGTGCCGGCGGATGGAGACCGAGGTCTTGCCCTGCTTCCCTTCAACGGTCACCCAACTCACCTCGTAACGATTCAGCTTGGAGTTCAGCCGGACCCCCACCACCCCGGTTTTCGAGTTGCTCACCGTGACGATATGCTTGTCCGTACGAACCTTGCCGAGATCAGCCTCGGTTTTGTCCCGCCAGGCCAATGCCGACAGCAGGCTCGAATACCTGCCCCCGCACTTGCGATCCGAGAAGAATTTCGAATAGGTCTTGCCATAATAACGCACCCGGACATACCAGCCATGGGTACGCTTCTCCTCCTGGTCTATTCGGGCGATGTCCTTGTGCTTCTCCAGCAACAACTTCTTTTTCTTTTTTTCTTCACTCATCTTTTGGTTCACTCCTTTAATCGTACGCTTCATATTATGATGCTTCGCCCAAGACACACGCCTTGATGCGGGCATTTGTTATGTAATGATCAGACCACGCCGACACCGTGCCGGCCATATCAGGAACAGCCTGGCAATGGCCGGGCAAAAACCACGGGAACAGACCATCTTCACTTAACGGAACCGTGCCCGCGACACGGAAGGCACTCCGAACTGATTTCAACTGTTCTTTATTTCAAAGAATATCCAATGATAACAAATAACAAGAGGAAAAGGTTAGGGAAAAAAGACATGGACAGCTTCGAACGGTTATGCAGCATCATACAAACGATCATTCTTGTAACGCCAATATAAACCCTTCCCTTTTCCCTGACAACCCTAAAATAATAATTTTTATCAAAAAACAATCATCTGCGGGTTCATTGCTCCATTCCTGAAGCACCCTTGACACCGCGGACCGTCAGGCAGGCGCGGGGGATCCGCCATTTACTTACTGTAAAAATCCGGGTATAAGCCAATCCACTTGCCCGCAAGACCGGCCCGGCCGCGCGTCCCGGCGACAACAGGCCACCATGCCGGCCATTGGCGGAGTACCCTGATAATTCCGGCATCACCTTCATGACAAGGAGTAACCGTGCGGCAAAGCGGAGAAAAATTCATCGAATTGTTACAGATTATTTTACGCCTGCGCGCACCGGACGGCTGTCCCTGGGACCGTGAGCAGACACCGCGGAGTTTAAAGAAATATCTGATCGAGGAGGCCTACGAGACCGCGGAGGCCCTGGAAAAGGATGATCCGGTCCTGGTTCGGGAGGAGCTGGGAGATCTCCTGTTCATGGTCGCCCTGCTCAGCCTGCTCTACCAGGAAGGGAAGCACTTCACCATGACCGATGTCATCAGCGGAATCTGCGCCAAGATGGTCCGCCGCCATCCCCATGTGTTCGCCGGAACAGCGGCCGGCTCCCTTATCGATCAACAACGGAACTGGCAGGCCATCAAAGAGCAGGAAAAAAAGGCGGCCGGCCAGAAGACGGAACGCTTCACCTCGCTGCCCAGATCCTTGCCAGCCCTGCGCCGGGCCCAACGGGTCTCGGAAAAGGCCGCCCGCACCGGCTTCGACTGGTCGGGAATTAAACCGGTTTTTGCCAAACTCGACGAAGAGGTCGCTGAACTGAAGACCGCCCTGGGGGACAACGATCAAGGGGCGGTCTTTGAAGAGCTTGGCGACGTTCTCTTCGTGCTGGTCAACATCTGCCGCCTGGCGGGACACGACTCCGAGGACGCCTTGAACAGCGCCACGGCCAAGTTCATCCGTCGATTCGGGGTAATGGAGGAAATGCTCGCCGGATCCGGGCTGTCATTGACCGGCCTGGACGACGCCACCCTTCTTCACTGGTGGAACAAGACAAAAAAAAATTGACAGCCCCGGGGATGACATGGTAGAAAGCCCTGTTTCTGGATATTCCCGCCGCCCGGACCGAATCCGCGGCCGGGAAAAACAACACCTTCTCGCTCTCTGCCGCCAATGGAAAGCGAGGGCCACTTAGTCCGAGAGGAGGAAAACATGCGTCGTTACGAAACCATCTTCATCATCCGGCCCAATGCCGGCGAGGAAGAGATCACCGCCATGATCGACAAGGTAACCGCCATCATCGGCAATGATGGCGGTACTGTTATCAAGATCGACAAGTGGGGTCTCAAGAAGCTCGCCTATCTCATCAAAAAGGAAAGTCAAGGCTACTACGTTTACCTCGACTTTGCCGGCCTGCCGACCACGGTCACGGAGATCGAACGAATTCTCAAGATCGATGACCGCAGTCTCAAATACATGACCGTCAAGCTGGCGGATTCCTGCGATCCCGAGGCCCTGGCCGCGGATGCCGCGACCGGGGATGCGGCCGAATCCTCCGAGGCCGGGGAAAAAGTCGAGGGTGAGACCGAAAAGACGGCTTAGGCATGGCGCCGCGGCCCCCCCCTTTTTTTAATGATTAAAAGAGAGAACATTATACGCAACGGAGATATATAATGGCTGGACGCAAACGAATCTTTCCGCGGCAGAAGGTCTGCCGCTTCTGTACGGATAAAGACCTGGTGATCGATTACAAGGAAGTCCGGGCACTGAAAAACTTTGTCACCGAGCGTGGCAAAATCATCCCGCGCCGGATCTACGGCAACTGTGCCAAGCATCAGCGCAAACTGACCGATGCGATCAAAAAGGCCCGTCAGATCGCCCTGATGCCTTATACCGGTTCGTCGCAGTATTAAAAAATGCAAGCCAGGGCCATGAACAGGTCATGATCGAGGCAAACAACAGTTTGCGCCCGCCCGGCAAACCCTTGCTCGATACGGCGATCATGAGCGCCGCCTTAAGCCTGCCGGTGCTGCAGCCCGGTCTGTTCGGACTGCTGACCGGCCTTATCCCCTTGCCGGTTTTCTTTTTTCTTGTCCGGCACGGTGAAAAAAAAGGCCGCGTCCTGGTTCGCAACTCCATATTAATTACAGTGGGGCTGGGGGCCGTGACCGGGGCCTTGCCCCAGGTTGTTTTTGTGTTAAGCCTGGTTCCGCTGGGATTCGGACTGGCCCGGGCCGCGGCCAGGAAACTCGATCCGATCCGGGCCGGGCTGAGCGGGATTCTGGTTCTTGGTCTTACCTGGCTCCTTTTCTGGGCCGTAACCGGGTTGATCCACCAGGCCAACCCCTATGTGGAATTCCGCGAAATACTGGACCAGAGCCTGGCGGAGATGGCGGCCCTGTACCAGAAAACGGAAAAGCTGCCGGTCGATGTCCGGCTTGAAATCAATGCCACGGTTCAACATCTGCGCACCCTGGTTCCCCGGATTCTGCCGGCCTTTATCGGCTGCATTGTTCTTTATACGGTCTGGTTGAACCTGGTCCTCGGCAACCGGCTGGTCAAGCGGTTTCACCCGGAACTGACCCCCTGGCCGCCGTTCTGCCGATGGAAACTGCCGGACAACCTGGTCTGGCCCGGGATCGCCGGCGGGCTGATGCTGCTCGTTTCTTCCGGAGCGGTTGCTGACCTGGGGTTGAACATCCTGCTGGTCAGCATAGGACTGTATGCCTTGCAGGGGCTGGCCATAGTCGGAAGTTTCCTGCAGCGCTGGTCGGTGGTCCGACCGTTGCGGGTGGCGATTTACGGGTTGATTCTCCTGCAGCACTATGGCATCATTCTGGTTGCCATGCTCGGGGTCGCTGATATCTGGTTCGATTTTCGAAACCGGCCGGCCGCGGCCGGCAAGACCGGTACGAATTCGCCTATGGAGTAAAGAAACCAACCCGCATGGCTGGACCATATTGGCCAGCCACAACGAAACAATGAAAGGTAAGGTTTCGGTAACCCCCCGTACGTTTGAGGTTGGACCGGGAAAGGGGTTTTCTTATAGCGAACGGTGTAGCGGACCCTGAGCCGCAGCCGTGACGGCAAAAGCGGAATTTGAAACAACTTCGGCAGGATGAATCGCCGTTGCGGCGAAGCGAGTTCCTGCTTGATAGCCTGTTTATGAGTAAGCGTTCACCAGCACCTCATCTTCGCCCATTTTGGCCTGCTCGAATAGCACCAGTATGCTTCGCAGTCCCAAATGAACGAATCTAAGCCACTGGTGAACGCTTAC
>JAKITW010000039.1 GCA_021647905.1 Desulfobacterales bacterium
CTCAAGGCTGCCCGTCATCATCGCGGGCTCGGTTGCAGTCGAGCTTATTTGCAACATTAACGGCATGGGTCTTCTCGTCTACCAGTCCATCATGGCGAAGGACTTCAACGTCGTCATGGGAGTCACGCTCATGACTGGTGTGCTCACGATGATCGGCATCCTCATTGCCGACATCGCCTACGCCGTTCTCATGTGCCTTGGCGACAATCCCGTCAAGCTGAGCAAGCTGTTCATCGTTCCAGGCCACGACCAGCGCCTCGGTCCTGAGCAGCGGCAGGTTCAGCCGCGCGTGAATATCCATGTATTCGCGGTACCCCTCCTGCATGCAGGCCACTTCCACGACCTGGCTTGGCGACAAGCCGACTGGCTCAAGCAAAGCACGTAGTCTTGGCGGTATAACGTGGCCAGGAATAGGAAATGAAGCAAGATAGTCAAATGGCATAAATTTCAACGTCCAGACTTGGACTTCCTTTCGGTGCTAACGATTCCCATAACCAGCGGGCCACCGACCTAGACCGTCAGGCCACAAACGTTCTTCCCGTCTGCGTTAATGGGCTGGTTATGCAATTTGCTGTTTAGTTTCTTCTTTTAAAGTTTTTTCCGGCCATCCATTTTCTGAATAATCTAGATATTTTCCGTCATACTTAATGATTAATAATAAAAGAATATAAAATAAGGCGATACAACTGTAATTTAGGTCTATATATTTTTGGAATGCCCGTGGATCTTCATTTAATTTGTCAGGATGAACTGATTTATTCCTGAGTTTCACCCATTGCTTTGCAATCGATTTTTTAAATACTCCATTTTGAGCAAGAACGTATAAGGCACCCTTCGGGGAAGAATTATTTAATAATCCACTAATGCTGCCCAGCAATCTGCCTTTTATTCTTTCACCCAATTCAGTGCCATCCAAAACCTCTACTGCTGCATTCGCTTGGTTTGTAATTTCTTCGTCAGGCAAGCCCAACTCTCTGAAATATGTACTTAATATCCCTTCGATGGCAACACCAAGAGAAAGAGATGCATTCTCAATGTCTGCTTGCCATGCTCGATTTACTTTGTGCCAAAATCCATACAAATCAGAATAGGGATTTTCGATAGCCATTAGATATTTTTCCAAAAAACAAGAAAATGATTGGATATCTGCTGGTGATGAATGTTTAAAAGGTGGTGGAAATTCTTTGTTGGAAAACGAATCTGGTACAGACTTGATTTTCAAAACTGAACTTTCTTGAAGAGTATATTTTATAACCACAGGACGAACGACTTTTCCCAAGATTATATTGAGTGCCTCAAGTATTTTGATGGAAGTATCTTCATTTAGAAATTCTGGCTTTGAATTTACATTTATAATCAGATATTTTTCATGCTTGTTTAGATCTACTTCCAAGTTATTGGTTGTAAAAACAGACCTACTAAGCTGCCAACCGCCATTAGGTAAATCCACTTTTGAATTACACGGAATTTCGAAGTTCCCTGGTAGGACAACAAAAAGATAATTTTTGTCTGCTTTCGTCGATCCTTCTTCAACAGTTTCAATTCCCCTCAACCTTGACGTAATAACTTGTCCACTAGCAGGAAAAGAGACATTGGCCGAAACCCAAATATTATCTGATGTCCATTCTACCCCGGACATGTCAATTGCTTTTAAGCTGAAATAATTGTCATCTGAAATGATTTTTCCAGGCGTATGATGTTTAAATCTATGCGACATCTCTTTTTTTATGTCATTGATTTTACAATATAGTTTTAATTCTAGTATTCCGTTTTCGTTTTGTTTTATAGTGCCTGGCCCAGCGTATACTATTGGGTCATTATCAACTTTTTGGGTCAAAGTTATATCGATACAATCAATTTCGAAAGTGTTGGAAATAAACTTATCGATTGTCTCTGTATTAAAATTCAAAATTGATCCCCTATAATTTCACTGCATAACGGCCCGCTATTGAGCCGCGAGAATCGCAGGTGCAGAGTTGAAAATGTAGTTTTTTTCAATTCAGTGCCGAGAATCGCAGTCGGCTCGAACGCGATGGATAGGTGGAGCGCGTAGCGCGGAGCCTATTCATTGTGTTCGAGGTACTCGACAGCGGGCCGATAGGGTGGTCCGTTTGTGAGCGGAGCGAGCGGTCCACCCTATCAGTGTTAATAAGTGGAAACTTTCCATGATATTGGCAGTAATAGATACCATAATTTTCCACTTATCCTGATATCAAAGCAGTGGAGATGGAAAAATCGTTCCACTTATTACTTTATTGCTCGACTTTTCCATATATTGAAATATTATAATATCCAACATGGAAAACAAACCTAACCCGACGGAGCTGGATAAGACCCTTTACTGTTCAAACATCATTAGAGTATTTTTTTGACCATCATGCAACATACACGTTATTCCGTAGATGTTTCGGACAAAGGGTCTAAATTTCGCCCCAACCCAAAACTCAAGCTGATGGAGCAGGTCCGCGAGGTGCTTCGTTATCATCACTATGCCTACCGCACCGAGCAGACCTACTGTCAGTGGATACTGCGTTTCATCCATTTCTTCGGCGGCAAGACCCATCCCCGGGATCTGAGCATCAGGGATATAGAGCGTTTTCTCTCCGACCTGGCCGTAAAACGGGAGGTGGCTGCTTCCACGCAGCGGCAGGCCCTGAATGCCATCGTTTTCCTGTACCGGGAGGTTCTTGATAAACCTCTGGATGGGAAAATCGCCCCTATCCGGGCCAAGAAAAAGCCAAAGACCGTAACCGTTCTCGGCATAGAAGAGGTTTCCCGTTTTTTTCGTCATATCGATGGCACCCATGCGCTTATGGCCAAACTCCTCTACGGCTCCGGCTTGCGGCTCATGGAATGTGTTCGGTTACGGATCAAAGACATCGATTTTGACCGCAAGCGGATCAAAGTCCTCGGCAAGGGCGACAAGTGGCGGAGCACCATTCTCGCTCCGCCGGTTATCCCTGCACTGCATGCCCATATGGAACGGGTCAAAGCACTGCATCATGCCGATCTGGAAGCGGGGTTCGGCGAGGTTTATATCCCGCCGGCCCTGGCCCGTAAGTATACTCATGCCGCCGGAGAGACGAGCTGGCAATATCTGTTTCCCTCAAAAAAACGTTCAATTGATCCCAGGTCGGGCATGGAGCGGCGTCATCATGTAATGGAGTCAGGCCTGCAAAAGGCGGTAAAGCTGGCAGCCAGGCGGGCCGGTATTGATAAAAGGGTTACCTGTCATACCCTGCGCCACAGCTTTGCGACCACGATGCTGGAGAATGGTGTCAATATCCGTGTTCTGCAGGAACTCATGGGGCATGCCGATGTTAAAACGACCGAGATGTACACCCATGTGATGGACAAGGATATTTCACGTCTCACCAGCCCTCTGGAAGGCCTGGATCTGTAGCATTATGTACACTGGTTATTTAATACATAAAATCGCCAGGATAGCAAGAAATATAACTACCAGGTTTGTGCTAGGTTTTTACCAGGTAATAATACTAGGGTTGTCTCGGGAAACCCTGTACCGGCGCGGGATTGCGCGGGAAGGGCCAGGTTGAAACAGATGGAGTAAAAAATCGCCAAGGAAAGGAAATATAGTCTCTCCCTTGAAAGAATATATTTTTTTATGGTGTCCCCCGCTGTCCGTCGACTTAATAAAAACAGGCCGGCGAAAGGATTGTGGCTTGTTTCAGGGCCTTGGATTCGTTTTTGCTAATACCGGCATGCTCGGCTGTTTCATCCCATTTTACCTTGATGGTTTCCGTTATCTCTTCTTGAATTATTTTTGCTTCTGCCGGCGTCAGTCCAAACTGTTCCGGTTGGCTTAAGGCATTGCGAATGGTGCTTTCCCGTCCTGCATTTCCGACAACCATTGCCTGATTGGCCGTTTGTCCGGCGCGCAACATCGGGCAGATGTCATAGGCCGGGGTGAGGGTATAATGGTGTCCATCCCAGAAAAAGGCGTGATTGCGGGCATGGTCGTCGGTATTGCCGATCAGGATATTGAAAATCATTCGCCTATAAAGCTGTTGTGCATCAACCGGGTAAAGGGCTCCGTAACGGCGGATAAAAGATGCCAGGTCCGGGTAAGAAGCCAGGACTGCTTCTGTCTCATGCAACTGTAGCGCCGAGAGACCGCTGATGAGGAAGTGACGATGCCATTGGCCGTTGCCCGGTTCTCTATCAAAACGTTTTACCAGTAATACATCTTTCCCCAGCACCTTCAGAAGTTTTGTGGCCGGCACTTCAATCCCGCACTGACCTGCCAGCCGCATGGCAGCATACTCACCTCTCACTACCGGAAAATGATCGGTGGTGGATGAGAACTTGGCTATCCATTTATGATTTTCATCGTTGAGTAAAGATTTGGGCCTGGCCCCGCCAACGCTGGAACCGTGCAGAAGCGCGTTTGCCAACGATTCCGGCAGGGGCTGACCGGTTTCAACCTTTTCTGCGGCATGAAGCAGATCTTCAATCAAGGCCTGCTGGTCAGGTTGAATGATCGGGTAGCCGGTTGATTCCGGCCAGACATCCAAGGCGCCAATTCTGTCTCTCCCTGCCTGCAGAAGGTAGTCAAGCTCCGAGAGGGCGCGGCCTTGGGATTTATATGCCAGGACCCTGCGTCCCCATGCGTCGGGGGCTGCATCCCTGATCACACTGTGTGTTTCACCGAAGGAGGGAGAAAAAACACCCTCATCCAGGGGAAGTTCCCGCGGGTCAAGCGCTATGGCTTTTGACCTTTCCAGATAGCTGCGACCATAGACAAAGCTGTAAGTATTATTATCAGCCTCCAGCTTGCCGCAGACCACCGGTTCGTCTTCGCCCGGCAGCCATATCCAGATATATGCCTCAGAAGTCATTGTCTATTGTTTTCCGGCGTCGCCTCACCCGGCTGGGCAGAGTGCTCTTTAGTTTTGCCAACAGATCGCTGACCACGGTCTCACTTCTTCCTTCGCCCATGGCCTGCCAGGTCAGAATCGGCAGGCCGAGAAGCCAGGCTGCGGTGAGATACAAACCGATCGCCACTTCCGGGGCGCCTTTTTCGATGCGTACCACGGTCATCCGATTAACCCCGATGCGCTGGGCCAGTTCTTCCTGGGTCCAGAGTTTTTCTTTCCGGGCGCAGGCAATCAGTGCACCGATCTCCTTGAGAGATTCCCGCACGCTCGGAGGAAGTGCTGCTGTCTTTTTCATACTCACTTGATCGATTCATTAATCATAAAACCATTTTATGATAGATATATATATCTTTTGGATCTTAAAGTCAAGCCAGTGCAGCTGTTGAATCGGTCGGTATGGGGGGTTGGCGAGAGATGACGTCTGAAATTGGTTTGAAAGAGAGAATATTGATGAACTCGTAACAACCCGAAAGGCTTCAAATGCCACCCAATAAAATCAACAAGTTACAAGACGAATCACGTCCGTCGAGCGGGTTGTTGCGAGACCGACAATATTGCTTGCCGTTGTCGGATATCAACCGGTTCTCCGTGACACAACTATTATGATATGAATCGTGTAATCGTCTCGACCATTACACGATATGCACGATAATTGTCTTGACCTTTGCCGGAGAATTTCATGGGCGGTATAGAATAAAGAGACGATATGAGGAATTATGGCGCACATTTTTTCGTCACGGATTCAGGCAAATGAATCAGGCCGCTTCCTGTTTCACCCGGGAACCGCCGCGCAATGACTGCCAGCGGCCCGAGACCATTGACCCGACCGCGGCCACCACCCCGAAAGTAAACACCCCCAGGACCAGGGGCAGGCCCTTGATCTTGAAGATGTCGTAGAGAAAAACCTTGCCCCCGCCGAGCAGGGCCACCGCAACCCCGACCAGAAGGATCTCTATGCTTTTCCTGCGCACCGCGGTCAACATCAAGACAATGGCGCTGAGATTGATCAGTACCGTCTGGCCGCCGGTAAAGACCCCGTCCGATTCGACCCCGGTTGCCAACAGGAACTGCTGGAATGACAGCCGGAAAAACAGGAAACCGCTCACCAGTCCGCTGATCAGCAGACACACGGCCGCAACATCCTTCTGGTCGAACCAGGAAAAGAAGGCGGACTGGGTGGTGGGCGGCTTATGGGCCCGGGCCCAGCAATAATGGAGCAGGCTCACCCCGGCCATGATCGCCGCGGCAATGATACTCAACCGCGGCGAGACCACTCCGGTGGTAAAAACCCGCGACAAAACGGCAACCGCAACGGCCGCGACCTGGAGGATGTAGGAGGTCAGCCGGACCCCGCCGCTGTTCCATTGTTCGGAAAGCCGCACCAGGACATAGGCCCCTGCGGCCCACAGGGGAAGAACCCAGGCGAGGTTGTCCACGATGACACCCAGGCCGGCGGCAACCAGAAAAACACCGGCCAGGGTAAAGGAATTGCTCCCGGGCGAACCCTGCCGGGCGCGGCGGCCGGCCAGCCAGGCGGCCAGGGCCTGGTAACCGATCCCCAGGGCAACCACGATCAGCCCCGGCAGAACAAGGCGTTGCTGTGACCAGGCACCAATCACCGCCCAGCCGGCGATAAAGGCGCAGATCGCACTGACGGTCGGAATCATGCCGTCGAAAAAACCGACCTCCGGCGCGGCTGTCACGCTCATCACCCCGGTAATGATATAAAAAAGGAGCATAAGGGCCAGGAGGGGAAAGAACCAGCGGCAGTAGATGAGCAAGGCGGTGAGCCCTTCGCACCCCCCGCCCTGGCTGAGCTTGAAGGTCCATAACAACCAGAACAGGATGGTCAACCCCAGGGTTGTCCAGCGCAGCGAGGGACAGAAATCGCGCCGCGCGGCAAGGGCGGCGCCGAGATTGGCAGCCAATAAAATCACCGCGGCCATGGGAAAAACCGGATAGGGGAAGCCGATGATCATCCCGGTAAAGCCGGTACCCAGATTGGCGGCACACAGGGTGAACCGGGCCCGGTAACGGAGGCCGAGCCAGGTCACCACCCCGCCGGCCACAAAAAGCAACCCATAGGCCCAGACCGTGGACAGGGTATGGAACCGGCCGTGGGCCTCGAGAATAATGGAGAAGAGCAAGAGCAGGCCGCTGATCGGAAATACCGGCGCCAGCCGGCTGTTGGTGGCAAAAAGACGCCAGCCCCAGAGAATCAGGGCAATGACATAGCCCAGCCCGATGACAGAGCCGAGATGGATATCGATTAATCCGCTGTCAGTAACGGTCCGCAGGATCAGGGCAAAGACCAGCACAAAACAGACCGTGGCAATCCGCGGCAGCAGGGCACCGGGCAACATCTCCTCCCGGGCGGCCGGCAAGGGTGCGGTTCCCTTGCCGGCCGGCTGCCGGTCCCGGCCCGCGGTTGCCGGCAACCGCTCCCTTTCAATCAGTTCCAGCCGGGCGACAACCTCGTCCAGGCGGGCCTGCAAAACAAGGACCTGCTCGCTCAGGCCGCCAAGGTCGGCGGCCCGGGTTTCACCGTCTGCGCTCATTTTTTCTCCTGCTTTTATTGTCGGTCTCGCAACAACCCGCTCGACGGACGTGATTCGTCTTGTAACTTGTTGATTTTATTGGGTGGCATTTGAAGCCTTTCGGGTTGTTACGAGTTCATCTTTATTAGTGCCCATCCAGGAATGGCCCTTTCGCCCAATCTCGGCGTCATGCTCAAAAAACAATCCTCGTAATATCATTTATATGACTCCGGTTATTTTTTCGCGATCCTTGATCTTGGATGAAATTGCTCATTTCTGGACGGACACTATTTACCTGTCAATTCTTTGTTTTTCGCCTGCTGCTCCGGGCACTGAATAACCATTCAGATTAAATGCTTGCACTATTCCGAGCCCAGCTATATATTGGCGAACGCCTTGCACGATGATTACCACATTGTGGTACAAGCATCGTTCCGCGTAAATACCACAATGTGGTACAAAAATTCAAGAGCTCCATTAATTTTTACTGCCACGTTGTGGTACCTTGGGGCATCCAGGGCGTCGCTGGTTCGTTTCCGGCAGTTATTCGATTTACTCGCAGGCCAAGGAGGATATTAATGAGAAATTATGTCTGGAGACCGCTGATCGTAGCGCTGATCGCCATTGCCCTGTTGCTCGTCGCCCGGGCGATAATGGTGCCGGACGACTTCGGGGTGCATGGCGACAGTTTCACCTACAACTTCTACCGGAAGGACAGTATCAATGACTGGAAGAAGATGGAGGTGAAATACCAGGGCAAGGCGTACTGCGTCGAATGCCATGAGGAAAAGGTCGAGGCAAACCTCTCCTCCCCCCACGGCATCATCGAATGTGAGAACTGTCACGGTCCGGCCCGGAACCATCCGGACGATCCGGAACTCCTGGAGATCGTCACCAAGCGGGAGCTGTGCCTCCGCTGCCACGACTCTCTGCCCTATCCGGACAGCCTGCGCGGCGATATCATCGGCATCGACCCGGAGGAACACAACCCCGGTTCCGAATGCATTGAATGTCATAACCCCCACAATCCTGATCTGGAGGATATGTGATGAGTTGTTCACGAAGAGATCTGTTGAAAAATTCTCTCAAGGGGGCCCTGGTCGCCTCCCTGCCGGTGGGGGCCTTCAAGTTGATCAGTCCGGCCCGGGTCAAGGCCTCCATCGGCGATTCCCGAACCAGATGGGTGTTCCTGGTCGATACCAATACCTGCGTGGGCTGCGGTTTCTGCGTCAAGGCGTGCAAGAAAGAAAACAATATCCCCTACGACACACCGGTCTCGCGCACCTGGGTGGAACGCTACGTGATCATGAATGACGGCAGCGCCCACATCGACTCCCCCCATGCGGGCCGGGACGGCTTCACCAGCCCTAAAATTCGTGGGGAAGAAATCAACCCCGATGATATTGCCAAGGCCTTTTTCGTGCCTAAACTCTGCAACCAGTGCGAGATGCCCGCCTGCGTGCAGGTCTGCCCGGTGGGCGCCACCTACCAGACCGAGGACGGGGTGGTCCTGGTGGACCGCACCTGGTGCATCGGCTGCGGCTACTGCATCATGGCCTGTCCCTACGGAGTACGGTTCTTCCACCCGGTTTACAAGGTGGCTGACAAGTGCACCTTCTGCTATCACCGGATATCAAAGGGCTTGAAAACCGCCTGTGTCCAGGCCTGTCCCTTTGGGGCACGGAAAATAGGCAATCTGAAAGATCCCGATGATCCGGTGACCAAGATCATCATGACCGAACGGGTTTTAGTATTAAAAGATGAATACGGCACCAAGCCGCAGGTGTTTTACCTGGGTCTGGATAACTACGTGAGGTGATAGGATGACGGAAGTATTACCCATAGCGCAAGGACTCGTTGTTCACGGCATGGACTGGACCACGAAGGAACTGTTCACCTACCCCAACGAGTTCATCTACTGGAGCATCCAGATCGTCATGTACCCCTATATGACCGGTCTGGTGGCAGGGGCCTTTGTGCTCTCCTCGCTGTACCATGTCTTCGGCCAGCAGGACCTCAAGAACATGGCCCGGTTTTCCCTGGTCTTTTCCCTGGCCCTGCTGCCGGTGGCGATGATGCCCCTGATGATGCATCTGCAGCATCCGTTACGCGGCATCAACGTCATGTTCACCCCGCACTTTACCTCGGCGATCGCTGCCTTCGGCATTGTCTTTTCCACCTATGCGATCATCGTGCTCAGTGAAATCTGGTTCGTATACCGGAGATATTTTGTCGATCAGACCATTGCCCTCAAGGGTCAACCCGGCGCGGCCAACAAGTTCATGTACTATCTCTACCACCTCCTCTGCCTGGGGGCCTACGACCTGGATGAGGCATCCGTGGCCAAGGACAAGAAGGCGATCAAAATCCTGGCCGCGGTCGGTATCCCGGTGGCCTGCTTCCTGCACGGCTACGCCGGTTTCATCTTCGGTTCGGTCAAGGCCAACGCCCTGTGGATGTCGCCGCTGATGCCGGTCATCTTCATCATGTCGGCGGTGGTCTCGGGCATCGCCCTCTGTATGCTGACCTATATCATCATCATGCAGTTCCGGAAATTCCAGACCATCATTGCCAAGGGCAAGGGCGACGAGTCGGTCAAGGTAATTGCCGGCGCCGAGTTGGACGTGATCACCAAGACCTCCCGCTACCTGCTGGGCTTCCTGGTGGCGGCGATTACCCTGGAACTCCTCGATCTGATCTTCCGCGGCTACACCGCGATGAAATCCTGGGACATCCTCAGATCAGTGATGTACGGCAAGGACTTTGTGGACATCTTTATCCTCCAGTACGGCCTGGGCAACCTGGTCCCCTTCTGCCTGCTGCTCATCCCGCGGCTGACCATCAGGCGGGCCTCGGTGGCCCTGGCCCTGATCCTGTTCGGGGTATTCATGATGCGGTGGAACGTTGTTATCGGCGGCCAGGCGTTCTCGCTCAGCTTTGCCGGCTACATGCACTACCATCTGCCGATCATCCCCCACAACCTTGAAACCTTTAAGGAGGGACTCTTCGGGGCCCTGACCGTGGCGGCCACCCCCTTTATCCTCTTCTGGCTGATAAACAAAGTCACTCCCTCTCTGGAGTACAAATAAATAAAGGACTGGTTACCGTGTCCGAAACCCCGCGACCGTCAGTTGCGGGGTTTCGCGGTTTATAGCGGCCCGGGCGCCCGGGCCGCGCCTGGTGGATTTTGTTTTGTTGCCCTGTTCCGCACCCTCTCGGCCCAAGCGGGCACAGCCGCCACACCTCCGCCCGATTCGATTGCCCCCCTCCCCTCCCCTTTTCTTATCCCGTAAAATCGCATCCACACAGATCACCATCAGCTGGAACACCGATACAAAGGATACTTCCCCGAAAAACAAGCGGTCTGCGCGATCAGTGGGCAGCCCCTGAAACTTCTTGCCGGAGCCAATGGAATATGGCATTGAGAGTGGAAGCTTTTTTCTTACGGTTCGCTTTTCCAGGGAGCGTTTATTATGAAAGCGGGAAATCAATGGCAGAACAGCGGACCAAGGAACAGCTCCGGCAACATTATCTGATTGAGAAGGAATTGGCCGGCAGACTGCGCGCCGCCTCCCCGGCGGAGCGAAAAAAACTCTATTCATCCCTTTATGAAGAGTTGTTCCGCCGGGTGCCCGACCACCCGCAGCTTACTGAAAAGAAATCTCCCGGCCGGCAGCAGGCATCAATCCGCAACCGGCTGAAACTTTTTGAAAACCTGCTGACCGGAACCACATCGTTTTTAGAGGTCGGCCCTGGGGACTGCGGCCTGTCTTTTGAGGTGGCCAGACGGGTAAGGCAGGTCTATGGCCTCGACGTCAGCGAGACGATCACCAGCCGCGACAACCTGCCGGAAAATTTTCAGCTGATCCTTGCGGACGGCTGCGGCGTCCCCTTGCCGGAGAACAGCATTGACCTCGCCTATTCCAACCAGCTCATGGAGCACCTCCATCCCGATGACGCCCTGCGGCAGCTCAAGAACATATTCACTGTTCTTGTTCCAGGCGGGCGCTATATCTGCATTACCCCCAACCGCCTCAACGGACCGCACGATATTTCAAAATATTTCGACCGGCAGGCCACCGGGTTTCATCTCAGGGAGTATACGGTCGGGGAGTTGACCCGGCTCTTCCGGGCGGTCGGCTTCAACCGGCTTTTTTGCTTCATCGGCGGGAGAGGCAGATATCTCCGGGTGTCCCCCCTTGTACCGCTGCTGGTAGAGGCCCTCCTGGGACTGGTGCCGGCCGGGCCCCGCCGGGTCATCGCCGATCTCGCCCCGGTGCGGGCGCTGATCAACATTCGCCTGATGGGCATCAAGTAGCGGTCCGCCGGCCAGGCCCCCACAAAAAAAAGACCTGCCGGGCAAACTTGCCCGGCAGGTCTTTCAGTCCATTACCTTATATATGGTTATCGGTCCAGCCGTTACTCCGGCTCGTCGTGGCACAGGCTGCAGTCCTGGCTGATGGTGTTGCCCTGCACCGAGGTATGCTCCTCGTCATGGCAGCGCCAGCAGCCGTAGCCCTGGTCCGCATACTGGTGGCCCAGGTGCTGCTGATAGGTGCCCCAGGTGATATTCATGGCCGGCCAGACATTCTCCAGGTAGACCCCGACGATATAGTCGGCCGCCCGGCGGATATCCTCCTCGTGCCGGATAAACTGCTCCTCGCCCCGCAGCCGCTGCAACCCGAAGAGGTATTCCGGCATCTTCTCCCGTGCCTCTTCCCGGCTGGTGTACTCCCGGGTAATGACCTGCAGGGCATCCTCGCGGATACCGGGAATCCCGGGATTGATCTGCTTGCTGAGCAGGCCGAAATCCACCCGTTCCTCGGGCATGTCGTATACATGGGTGGGCCGGTTGTGGCAGTCAACGCAGTCCATTACCCGCCATTTCAACTTCTTGTCCGTGGGGATCTCAATGGAATCGTTGGTAAACTCCTCCTGGCTGCCGTCGGGCCGGACCACCCGGACCTTGGCGATCCGGGTCCGCTTGTCGTCCACCGCCAGATAGCTCACCTTGACGTCCTTGCTCACATGCCAGTGAATCCCTTCAAAGGCATCGGTCTGGGGATTGCGGCCGCCGATGTGCAGGGCGATCTCGGTAATCTCCGGGGTCTCCTGGTCCTCATTGCTGAACCTGGTAAATATCTTGACCTTCTTGCCGTGGAACTTCTCCGGCCAATGGCACTGCTCACAGGTATCCCGGGCCGGACGAAGATGGGTGACCGGCGCTGGAATCGGCCGGCTGAAACTGTTGGTCATCACCGCCAGCACCTGGCGCAGACCGGAGATCTTGGCCCGGACGAACCAGTCGGCGCCCGGACCGATATGACACTCGACACAGGCGACCCGGGAATGGGACGACTTCAGATAACGGGTGTACTCCGGCTCCATCACCTGGTGGCAGACCACCCCGCAGAAATAAGGGGAATCGGTGAAATGATAACCCTCATAGGCAATGATCGCCAGGATGGAGATGTTGACCACGGTAAGGACCATGAAGCCGATCACGAACCTGCGGTGACGGTGGTCGCTCAGATTGATATGGAGATGGTCTTTTTCCAGGCCGTACTGGTAAAACTGCCGGCGCCGCAGATAGGCGGCCAGGGGAATGAGCAGCAGCCCGGTGACCATGCCGCCGGGCAGGATCATGAAGGTGATCACCCCGACATAGGGGTTATCGACCAGGCCAAGCTGGTCAACCACCAGGCCGACCAGCATCAGGGTGATACTCACGGTGGTCAGGGCGACCCCGAAAACGCCGAGCGGCGTCCGCCACATCCCCCGGATCATATGTCCCCAAGGCCCCCGGTATTGCTCCTCACCGGAATCCGCGGTTTCCTGCTCCTGCTTTTTCTCGCCTTCAGCCATGGAAAATCTCTCCTTACTCGTCGTTCACTCTTTTTTTATATGCAAATCGCGTAAGCGTTCAGCTGGCACGCATCATCTTGCGAACAGGCCCGGATGGTCCTGACAATCGCCACCCGGGACACGCCGCCGGACCCCGGGGCCTACAGTTTAGGGTGGCACCGTTTGCAGGAATCTATCGAATCAACGCTGAACGCCTTGTGTCCGTTATGGCAGTTACCGCAGTACTTGCCCTTTTTCATCTCCGCCATGGTCAGATCGCCGCCCTTGATAACGTTTTTGCCGGCCTTCATGATAAAGACCTTGGGATGACACTCAATGCAGCGCAGCCGCTCCCGCTGGGTATGTTTCTTATGGCTGAACACCGCCCTTACCGTCCCGTTGGGCACGGTGAGGATAAGATCTTCCGGATAATAGCCGTGCTCCACCATCTTCTCCATGGCATTGATCTTCTTTTTCTTGGCCGAGGCCTTTTTCCGCTCCGCCTCGGCAATGGCATACTCCGCATCGGCAATGGCCTTTTCCGCCTCGGCCATGGCCCTGGCCGCCTCGGCCTTGGCCTTCTCCGCGTCAATCCTGGCCTTTTCCAGGTAGCTTGCCGCGCTGTCCTCTCCAGCAACAGCCAGGGTCAGCGGCGCAAAAGCAACCAGCATGACAACCAGCATCCCCGCGGCAATCCCGAAACCTCTCATTCTCTTTTCACCCATCTGCATCTTATTCCTCCCCAAACCAGTCATGCCCTTCTGGAAGCGACACGACCGCCTTATCACTTATCAATGATTATCTCTTCTACTTCCACGGGTTGGGCCTCTTCCTCCACCGGCTCGATCAGCCCCTTTCGCACCATTTCATCATACCCCTTCACGCCGATGTGGCAGCGGGCGCACTGGGTGGTGGTGGAAAAGGCGATGTCGCCGTTATGACAGGTTCCGCAGTACCTTTCGTTACAGAGACTCTCCATGTTGAATTTTTCCAGGTCCTGCTCCATGCTCAGGGCCTCCATCTCAAAGGTCTCGTCGTGGCACCATTCACAGTGGAGCCCGAGGTCCTCGGTATGGGCCTTGTGGCTGAAGATAACCGCCTTGAGCGGCTTGGTATAGACGATGTCACCGCCGTGCTCCATCTCTTCTTCATCATCGGCAAACACCAGCGGGCCGTTCAAAAGCATGGGAATCAAAAGAACAAACAGTAAAAGGAAAACTATTTTTTTCATCCTGCTCACCTTGTTTTCCGGCCGCGGCAACCACCCGCGGCCCGGACATTTATGAAGGTTTATATGAAAGTGGCCACAAAGCACTGTGCTCGCCATGCCGGAGTGACGTCTTTCATCATGTTGTTGTGGCCGGCCGGTATGGTCCAGCCTTGCTGGTTATTACTCCCTGGGTCTATCACCCGTTCCCCGGTCAACTCAATGCTATCTGACATCCGCCTGCCGGCGCAGATCCCACGGTGAGGAGCGGGTGGCCTTCATATAGAAGACATTGGGCTTTGAGCCCGCTTCCGGCCGCAGCACCCACACCTGCTTCTCGATCTGATGGACCATCTTGAAGACCACGTTGTCCGGATCGGAGATATCGCCGAACATCCTGGCCCCGGTGGGACAGGCATTGGCACAGGCGGTAAGCTTCTCGCCCTTGGACAACCTGGTATCGTAACAGAAATTGCACTTGTCAATGGCATGCCGCTCTTCATTGAAATAACGGGCATCATAGGGACAGGCCAGGATGCACATCTTGCAGCCGATGCACTTTTTGCTGTCCATCATCACAATACCGTTTTTCTTGTCCTTGTAGGTGGCCTTGGTGGGACAGCCCCGGCAGCAGGGCGGCTCGTTGCAGTGGTTGCAGAGAATGGGGATGAACTCCCGCTGCCGGCCCACCGCATCGGTGACCACCTTCTTCATTATCCGGGTCCGGTAGCCGTAGTCCGGCACCTCGTTGGTCTCCTTGCAGGCCTTCATGCACCGCTCGCAGTCGATGCAGAGCCCCTGCCGGACCACCATGCTGTAATGCGGTTTATAGGGATACTTCTTAACAAAATCAGTGGTGGAGGCAAAGGCCTCGCTGACGTTGGAGACCACGGCCAGGATCCGGCCGCCGGCGAACACGCCGGAAATCACCAGTCCCATTTTCAGGAAGGTCCTCCTCTCCAGACCGGTGATCAAGCTGCTCTTTTCCTCTTGGAGGTTATCAAGATCTATTTTATCGAGCTTCATGCTTATTACTCCTTGCTCCTTGATTCGACATAGATATGGCTGTAAACCGTGGCGACCCTAGCCCTTGAACTTGCGGATCCGATGATGGCGCTGCAGGGCCTCTTCGTCGGTCTCACCTTCCTTGCGGTAATGGATGCCACCGCAACCAGGACAGATAAAGGCGCCCGGCGGCACAATCTCGTGCTTCTGGAACTGATGGCCGTTCAATATCTTCTCGCCCACCAGGAAGAGGATGCCGGCCAGGAACACCCCGCCGACAACCACCGCGATCTCGTGGAAGGAGGGGAAGTACTTCAAGAGCGAGCTGTACTCCTCAACATGCAGACCATGGTACACCGGCACAATCTGGCCGGCCAGCACCAGGTTATAACGCATGAAGAAGATTCCGATCATCATCATCGCCGAGGCGACGAACATATGTTTATAGTGAACCCCCTTGGAGCGGATCAGGAGAATAAAGGGCAGGACCATGCCGAGACCGATCTCGGCGATCCAGAAGGTGAGGGCGTAGGGACCGGTGATAAAGGCCTTGATGGCGATGTACTTCTCCGGCGCAACCAGGCCGCTGATAATCTTCCACACGGTGAAGAACATGATTATGGCGATCAACATGATGGTTAGCTGACATACCGCCTTGATCGCCCGCTCCATCCGCCGGTTCAGAATATCAGGGTTGATCATCGCCGCGATGCAGGTGAAGAAGATGATCGCCGCGCCGCCGGACATCATCGCGGAAACAATGAAGTAGATCGGCATGTAGGGGCCGTACCAGAACTCACGGCCGTGCAGCATCCCGAAAACCGCGCCCAGGTTGCTATGGGCCGCGACCCCGAAGAGAACCCCCAGCAGGCCACTGAATCTGGACATCCCGTGGTTCTGTTCCAGCAGGAAGTAATACTCAATGCCCAGGGCCAGCAGGTACAGGCCGTACAGGGTACCCATCCACCACATGTTGGAGGTCAGGTTGGGTGACAGGACGTTGTAGATCGGCATCCGGAACGGATTTTCCACATCGAAAAAAATTATCGAAAACCCACCGAGCATAAAGGCGATGGACAGAAAAACCGCCCGTTTGGCAATCGGCATATATGGCTCATAGCCAAACACATGGCCGATCGACGAGACCAGGCAGAGGCCGGTGGAGGTTACAACGCAAAAGATATACCCGGAGATCAGCAGTCCCCAGGGAATCTGGCGGGTTACCGCGTATACATGGCGATAACCGGTAAAGGTGCCGTCCAGCCCCACGGTAAAAGCGGCAACGGCCACCATGCTCATCACGACCATGACGGCCAGTACCGGTTTGGAACTGAGAAGTTCCTTTTTTCCGAGATACCCCCACCTGTCAGCGGTTTCTTCCTTGATTCTAATCATCCCTACTCTTCTCCTTTCCCTAATAAATCACACGGTGGACAATCCGACCACTCACCTACGTCCTCTATCCGGACGGGTACTCACCCCTGATGAGTTACCCTGTGAGCGGTAATAAAAAATTCTCCAAAATCCAGACCTCTATCCCTCCCCCGGGTCAACGGACCGGCGGGAGCGGGGTTGCCGATCGTCCGGAATCATCGGCCCTGCCGCCGCGGCGACCGCCCGGTTTCCGAAAAGACGGCAAACTAACCGACTTTGCGTGCCTATATACTACAATGTGGTACACAGGTCAACGAACATAAAAAAGCCCTCTCCCATCCGGAAGAGGGCTTTCCACCACCAAGTTGTCATCAATTCAAAACGTACAGGAAAATCATGGTATAGATGATCGAAACCACCAGGGCCAGGCCAATGCTCAGGGCGGTGAGTCCGAATACGTGGGAGAGGATGAAAAACCAGCGCGGCGGCGGGTCACATTTGATCTCGTCCAGCTTGCCCGCCGCAACCAGGGCCTCATATTCACGCGGCCGTTCGTGCATCAATTCATCCAGGGGCATGACCCCGGTAAAAATAACCGGATCCATGGGAAACTTCTCCGGCCGCAGGTGGGTATTGAAAAAATGAACGGTAAAGATAAAGCCCGAGGCCAGCAGGGCCTCGTCACTGTGGATGATGGTGGCGATATTGATCCAGTAACCGGGAATAACCTTGGTGAACTGCTCCGGGAACCAGAGACAGAGTCCGGTGCCGCCGATGACCGCAACCCCCCAGAACACCGCCATGAAGTCGAATTTCTCCCAGTAGGTCCAGCGGCCGTAGCGGGGTTGCGGGCCGCGCCCGAAAAACCACTTGGAAGTATCGATCATCTCCTTCAGGTCCTGGGGCAGCGGCACCAGGGAGGTCACCGGATCAAGGGCAAAGCCGATTATCGATTTACCGGATTTCCGCCAGTTCTGGAACATCAGAACAAAATTCAGGCCGAAATAGGTAAAGGTGATGACCGCGCAGATCCGATGCAGCACCCCGAGGACCCGGAAACTGCCGAAGAAATCGGCAACCGCGCCGGCCCAGTCCTGGGCCGCGAATTTAAGGACCATGCCGGTCACGGCCAGGGTCAGGAAACTGATTATCACCATTAAATGCAACAATCTGGGAAAGATGGTGAACCGTTGCACATATTCTCTCTTCAATGTATCCATGTCTGTTTTTCCTTATTAATCCATAGCGGCTATCCGGCGCCGGTTTACTTATGTATGAATTAGCTGATTCACACCGTCAACGCGACCAGGGCATCTTACTTGAACCTTTCACGACTGTGTTTACGGCGCCTCTTGAACCGCTCCCGGAATGAACGGGGGATCCAGAACAGGGTGTGCAGTCCGAAAAAGGCAAAGGTGCCGACCAGGAGTCCGGTCATGGCCCAGAAGGTATAGAAGAGATATGGATATTTGCTCCGGTCATGATGGGTTGCATGGGTCAGGTAGCCGGTAAACTTCCGGTTCGAACCAGGATGACATTTCTTGCAGGTCTCGACCACATTGTTCCGATGCAGCCGGGACTTGGTGTAATAGGTCGGCAAAATGTCGTGTGAGCCGTGGCAGTCCGAGCATTTGGCCGTCTTCTCGCCGCCGGACAGGAGCGATACCTTGCCGTGATAGGTGTCAAAGTAGGTCTCGCTTTCATGTTTATGACAGGTGCCGCACTCCTCCAGGATAAGGGTGCGGAAGGAGGCCACGTCCACCCTCCTGATGGTATGGGAAGTATGGCAGTCGATGCAGACCGGCAGTTTCTTGTCAGTGTTGGAAACATCCGGGCTGTGGATCGATTTTTTAAACTTCTGGGCAATGCCCAGATGGCAATGACCGCAGGTGTCAACAATATTCTTCCGGTTAACGCTGGAATCCGGGTCGCTGATCGGCAGCACGCTGTGGGCGGTATGACAGTTGGTGCAGGTGGCTGAGACCATCAACCCGGACTCTGACAGCCCCTTGCCGTGGATACTCATCTTGTAATGTTTGATAATATCGTGCTCAGGCCCCTTGTACCTGATCGCGGCCTTTTCGCCCTCGCGGTGACACCGGGCGCACAGATCCGGAACATTCCTGGCAAAAACAGGTGAGTCGACCACATTCTTCGCCATGATGTTATGCTGGCCGTGACAATCGGTACAGGTCGGCGCGTTGGGATTGTTCTTGGCGGCCAGCATCCCGTGGGTGCTCTTCTTATAGAGCTGGACCTGGTCGGCATGGCAGATGGAGCAATCCACCCGGCCGGAATTGCGGCAGACCGGGTTGTTGTTGTGATCGACATTGACGTGGCACTTGACACAGGCGATCTTCTTCTTCTGGTGGATGGAGTGGCGGAAATCATCCACATCAACGAACAGGCTGCGCTCGGAACCGTCCGCGCGCAGTTCCTTCAGATCAGGATTGGCATGGCAGCGCATACAGAACTTATCATTCAGACTGTCTTCGTAGAGTACCCGCCGGGCCTTATGCGGTCCGTGACACTCCACGCAGGCCGGCACCTTGTCCGGTTCCTTTTCCCACAGCTCGCCGCGGACGATCTTGACATGGGCGGCCTCGATGTTGGCATGACACTTCATGCAGGTCTTGACCACATTCTGACGGCTGATGGTGGAGTTGGGATCGGTGTGGGGCAGCACGTTATGACTGGTATGACAGCTGGTGCAGACCGCGGTCACGGTCAGACCCTTGCGCAGCAGACCCTCGCCGTGGATGGACATTGAATAATGTTCCAGGATATTATGCTTGGGAATATCATGGGTCTTGGTCATGGCGGTCCCTTCCTTGTGGCAGCTGCCGCACATGAAGGGAATGTTCATGATAAAGGTCTTGGACCTCTTCTCAGTGGACGGCAGGATATTATGGGTGCCGTGGCAGGAACTGCAATAGGGGGCAAAGGGGTCATTGCTGGCCACGGCCCGGCCGTGGAGGCTGTTGGCGTAAACAGCGGCCACCGCATCGTGGCAGTTGCCGCAATCGACCCGTTTCATGGGAAAGGGGTGGTCCCGGCCCTCCGGCACATCGGCCTCCTCGTGACAGGAGACACAGCCCTCGTCGGCATGCACGGATTCCTCAAACCTGGACTCATCGACAAACAGGCTTATCTCCTTGCCGTCTTTTTCAGTGGTAAACTCCTGGTCGCCGTGACAATCCAAACAGTCCGCATCGGTCATGGCCAGGGCACTGCTTGCTCCCCCCCAGAGCACACACGATAAAATCAGTACAAACACTCCCTTGCCGGCCGACAGCTTTTTCCTTGTTACGTCCATTGGTCTTCTTGTCCTTTTCCCGATTTCCCTCTCAAAACACTCCCCCAGAAAACTAAACCCGGAACCCCGGCCCAACCCGGGAACACCCCCCCAAAAAAAAGCAGATCAGCCAAACAGGGATTTCCGGGACCCCTTTTTCGATCCGCTGGCCGGGACGTGGAAAAACTTACAACAAAAATTGCGCACCGACACCATTGCATTACGCAACACTACAACTCAATTTTACCACGCCACAAGATGGTACATAATTTTGAAAACAAATTAGAATTTATAAAATGAACCCGCCTAAAATTCAAGAAAAAAAACCAGGCAATCTTTTTTAATTTATTTTTTCCCGCTCACGCCCGTAATCCTAATTGTAAAAAACTTTTATGCTTGACATTTCTCCCATATCTATTCTAGATTCCACGAATGAATGAGGGTTCAGTCATTGTCGGGGTCGGCGGATGAATGAATATTCAATCATGCCCCGGGGGATGAAAAATACCTGCCCGAAACGGCCCGACGCCATTGCCCGAAGATAGAGGTTGATGGACAGAAAAAGACAGGAGGTGTTTGTTATGGATGTCAAAGTTGAAAAAGGACTCAGCCCGCTCAATCTTGTTTTTTACGCTATCGCCATGGCAATAGCGGCCTGGTGTGTCGGCAGCATCATCCTGGGAATTGTCCAGGCCGATGAAAAAGGGCTTGATATCTTCAGGAAATACATCGAGTTCTTCGGTTTGACCCACTACCACTACACCGAACTCAGCCATTATATCTATGTCAAGGGCATCGAGTATATCCTCGCTGTCCTTTACTTTTTTGCCTTCCCGGTTTTCTACTTGATTATCAACAAGCGGGACAACGATTAGGCCATAGATGATCTTCCTTATGTTACCGGCATGTTCACCAGACAAGGAATCAACCGACAAATATCATAACAAGTTGCGGCGGAAATCAGGGGATTTCCCCGCACCGGGGAATAACAGCGTTCAGGAGGAGAAAAAGAGATGCGGGCAAAACAAATTCTATCCATGATCTGCATGGCGATTCTGGCGTCCCTGCTGACGTCGGCCGGTCCCTGCAACGCCCAGAAACAGGAGACTGCCGAGGGTCCGGCAACGATCATCCTTGACAGTCTGGCCAAATACTATGATCCGGTGGAGTTCGACCACGGCATGCATATCGAGTATCTGGAAAACGATTGCTCCCACTGCCATCATCATACCATCGGCACCCCGGGCACCGGCACCCAGAACTGCAAGATCTGCCACAAGTACGAGCCCGAGGCCAAAATCGTGGCCTGTCGTGGCTGCCACCTGCCGCAACCCTACACCACCGAGGGATTGTTGTTCACCGAGGAAGAGAAGAAACTCTTCCATAAAGGAAAACCGAGCCTCAAGGGCGCCTACCACCAGTTTTGTATTTCCTGCCATAAGGAGGTTGACGGACCTTACACCTGCGACGGCTGCCACATGATTAACGACAAGGGCGAGCAATTATTCCGCGAGGGAAAATATGCGCCACCAAAAAGGCCGGCCAAAACAGGGCACGGCGGAGAAGGTCATTAAACTCGTTAACAAGGCCGGGTGAAGAGAATCAGCCTTATTTTTGCGAAGGGGGAACATTATGGATAATAAGATGAACCGACGAAACTTTTTAAAGGGGGGGCTGGCAGGTGGCGCCTTGACCTTCCTCGGCAAGGGCAAGGAGGCCGCCGCGTCCGTGGCCCCCCCGCCCCCCGTCTCTGACATCACCATGCTCAAGGAGGGTAAATATCCCCGCGGAATGGGGGTCCTCTACGATCTGTCGCGGTGTATCGGCTGCCGGACCTGTGAGGCGATCTGCAACAAGGAACATCATCTGCCCGAGCCGGATCTGCCCTTTGACGACACCTCTGTGTTCGAACGGGTCCGCCGCACCCACGAGGGGGCGCGGACCGTGGTCAACCGGTATAAGATCAAGGGCCAGGAAAACCCGGTCTTCCGCAAGGTCCAGTGCAACCACTGCGCCGAGCCGGGCTGCCTCTCCTCCTGCTTTGTCAACGCCTACACCAAGACCGCCATCGGCGCGGTAACCTATAACGAAAAGGTTTGCGTGGGCTGCCGGACCTGTATGATCGCCTGTCCCTTTTATGTTCCGGCATACCGCTACTCCAGCGCGTTCAACCCGATCATCATCAAGTGCACCATGTGTTACAATACCAGGCTGGTCAAGGGCGAGCCGCCGGCCTGCGTGGCCGCCTGCCCCCGCGACGCGATGAACTTCGGTAAACGCGAGGACCTGATCTACATGGCCCACCAGCGGATCAGGATCAACCCGGGCAAGTATGTCGAACATGTCTACGGAGAGAAAGAGGTAGGCGGCACGGCCTGGATGTATCTCTCTCCGGTTCCCTTTGAGCAGGTCGGCTTCGACACCACCCTCGGGGAAAAACCCATTTTCAGCTATGTCAAGGAATTCCTGTCCATCGTGCCCATGGTACTGACAATCTGGCCTGCTCTGTTCAGCGGTTTTTACCTGTTGGCAACCCGGAAGGAATCGCAGAAAATCAAGCAACAGGACATTGGCGAGGAGGGCAAGAAATAATGAATAAGTTCGTAGCTGAAGGATTCAAGCCGATAACTTCACCCTATAAAGAGGATGGCAAGACCAAATGGACCATCCAGGAAAAACTGCTGCTGGGCCTGTCAACTCCGGACTATATCACCCAGTTGATCCGCAATCCGCTCAACTGGGTGTTCGCCCTGATCTTTTCAGTGGGAATGCCCCTGGTCGCCCTTCGTTTCATCAAGGGCCTGAGCTTTGTCACCCACAGTTCCTATGACTACCCCTGGGGGCTCTTCCTGGGCTGGGGCCTGTTCGTCATGGTGCCCCTGTCCGCCTCCGGTTTCATGCTGGGGACCACGGTCGAGGTGTTCGGCCGCAAGGATTTCAAACCAATAGAGCGGTTGGCCCTCTTGAACGGGTTGCTGGGGTACCTCTTTGCGGTTGTGTTTCTCCAGGTCGACCTGGGCCAGCCCTGGCGTCTGATCTATCCGATGGTTGTTTCCCTCGGACCCCAGGCGGTGCTCTTCCTGGTCGCCTGGCATGTGGCCACCTACCTGTCAGTGCAGGTGGCGGAACTGGTGCCGGCCTTTGCCGAGTTGTTTGACATGCCCAGGACCAAAAAATTCATCAAGAGCATGGTCATCGGGCTGACCATCTCCGGCATCATCCTCTCCACCCTGCACCAGGGGGCTCTGGGCGCCCTGTTCACCTATGCGCCGGGCAAGCTCCATCCCCTCTGGTATTCATCCACCTTCATGTGGTTCCACTTCTTCTGCTCGGCCATCTTCGGCGGGCTCAGCATGCTGATCGTGGTCAGCACCATCTGCAAATACTTCATGGCCTGGCGCTGTGACGACAACTTCCTGAACAATATCGACAAGCTGACCATGTCCCTGGCCAAGGGCTCGGCCATGGCCCTGATCACCTATCTGATCATCAAGATCATCGGGGTGGCCCATGACAATGACTGGATCTACCTGGTGTCGGGCTGGGGCCAGTGGTTTCTGATCGAATTACTGGTGGGCACCATTGTGCCCCTGGTTCTGTTCACCGTGGCCATCAGAACCAATAATGTGGGACTGGCCCGTTTTGCCGCCCTGATCGCGGTGTTCGGCATTGCCTTGAACCGCCTGAACACCGTCCTGATCGCCTTTAACTGGCAACTGTACCAGGAGATCCCGCACCCGCGGGAGATAGGCATTGTTATCACCATCTACACATTATACATCGCAACCTACCGGTTCTGCCTTGCCCGGATGCCGTTGCTGTATACCTGGAAGGATAAATAAACCGGTGCCAGGATAAGGACCGTGACAACCGGAAATCAAAGTTATAGGTTACAAAAAAACTATTCAGAAGGGATAAGACCATGAACCGACTCAAGGGATTGTCTGTACTGCTGCTCACAGCGTTCTGCTTCTGCGCCTGGACAACCGCCGGTGTTGCTGAAGAGCATGCGAACATACACGGAAAGCTCAAGGGGCCGTTTGAAACCCCGTACGATGTCACCAGGAAATGTCTGACATGTCACCAGGATGCGGCCAAGGACGTGATGAAGACCGAACACTGGAACTGGCTGCAGAAACAGAGGATCAACGGCAAGGAAATAATGTACGGCAAAAAGGTTGCGATGACCAACTTTGCCATCACCGTGGACGGCAACTGGCCGCAATGCACCAGCTGTCATATCGGCTACGGCTGGGAGTCGGCCGGCTACGACTTCAAGGAACAGTCCAATGTGGACTGCCTGGTCTGCCATGACACCACCGGCACCTATAAAAAGGCCAAGAACGGTGCTGGTCTGCCCCGGGGTTTTGCCGGGGAAAAGGCGGAACGGCACCCGGTGGATCTGTTATTCGTGGCCCAGAACGTCGGCAAGCCCCAGAAAAAAAATTGCGGGGCCTGCCATTTTGCCGGCTGCGGCGCGGCCCATGTCCGACACCGGGCCCTGGACCCGTCCTTTAAAGATCCGAGCCTGGACATTGATGTCCATATGTCCAAGGCCGGCGCCGGAATGGAGTGCCAGAAATGCCATTTCTCCCATGCCAAGCATAATATCATGGGCCATTTCGAGGAGATCCATCGTGAGGGTATCGAGCGGATCTACGTGCCCGGCTGCGTGGAATGCCACAGCGCTACCCCCCATAAGCTGACGATCCTGAACAGCCACTTTAACGCGGTTGGCTGCCCCACCTGTCATATTCCCAGCTATGCCCGGGAATATGCGACCAAGACCAACTGGAACTGGTCGCCGGAAACAAAGGAAGAGATAAAAAAACAACAATTACAACAACATACTCCGGTAAAAAAACTGGGCACCTTTACCTACGAGAAAAATCTGATCCCCAGCTATGAATGGTACAACGGCAATGACACGGCCTATCTGCGCGGCGACAAGATCGATCCCACCAAGGTCGTCCGGCTGAACGGCCCGGTCGGCAACGTCAATGATAAAAACGCCAAGATATTCCCCTACAAGACCCATCGGGCCACCCAGATCTTTGACAACAAATATAATTACCTGGTGACCCCGTTGCTGTCCAGAAAGGGTGACACCGCCTTCTGGAAGACCTATGACTGGAATGCGGCCGCCAAAAAGGGCATGGCGGCAATCGGCCTGCCCTACAGCGGCAGTTACGGCTTTGTCAACACCATCACCTACTGGCGCATCAACCATGGGGTGGTGCCGGCCGACCAGGCCTTGGACTGTCTGGACTGTCACGGCAGCCGCGGCCGGATGAACTGGAAATATCTCGGTTATGAAGGTGATCCCTGGGAGATCACCGGTTTGAGCATCAAACGGCAGAAGCACCACGTGAAAAAATAACAAGAACATTTACAATAAACAGGCCCGGCGCCACCATCCAATGGCGCATCACCCCCGGGGTGGCGCCGGGCCACAAACCAAAGGCGCGGCCGGGTTTTCCTCCGGCCGCGCCTTTTATATGAAAATGTAAACATTCAGTAAACCCCCTCCTGGCGGGAAAGGGGTCTTCTTCTACCAACGGCCGCTCCATTGAGGTAAGCGTTCACCAGCACCTCATCTTCGCCCATTTCGGAGTCTCGTGCCTCGCTTACCTGGCCTGCTCGAATAGCACCAGTATGCT